>NZ_CP058278.1:1204106-1505133 GCF_013389455.1 Flavobacterium inviolabile
ATTCGTTGCCTGGTATTCCGGAGTAGAGTATGAGCAATATGCTTTCTTAAACAGAGCAACAGGACCTTACTGGTGGTCATACTGGTTGATGATGACTTGTAACGTTTTCTCTCCACAGTTCATGTGGTTCAAAAAACTAAGAACAAGTATCATGTTCTCATTCATTATCTCTATCGTTGTAAACATCGGTATGTGGTTCGAGCGTTTCGTAATTATCGTTACCTCATTACACAGAGATTACCTTCCTTCATCTTGGACAATGTTCCAGCCAACATTTGTTGATGCTGGTATTTATATCGGAACAATCGGTTTCTTCTTTGTATTATTCTTATTGTATTCAAGAAGCTTCCCGGTAATTGCTCAGGCAGAGGTGAAAACAATCTTGAAAACATCCGGAGATAATTACAAGAGACAAAGAGAACAAGAAGGACATAATTCACATAATCATTAATAGATCATGAGTAATAAAGTTATACATGCTATATACAATGATGATGACATCCTGATGGATGCTGTTAAAGCAACACGTGCCGCTCATCATCATATTGAAGAAGTTTACACGCCATTCCCGGTTCACGGGTTGGACAAAGCAATGGGATTAGCACCTACAAGAATTGCTATCGCTTCTTTCCTTTACGGTTTAGTTGGTCTATCTGTTGCTGCATCATTAATGAATTATGTAATGATTGTAGACTGGCCACAAGATATTGGTGGAAAACCAAGTTTCAGCTTCATTGATAATATGCCTGCTTTTGTGCCTATTATGTTTGAATTAACAGTGTTCTTCGCTGCCCACTTAATGGTTATTACTTTCTATATGAGAAGTAAATTATGGCCTTTCAAAGCAGCTGAAAACCCTGATGTAAGAACTACAGATGATCACTTCTTAATGGAAGTTGCACTTCACGGAAGCGAAGAAGATATGGTTTCTTTCTTCAAAAACACGGGTGCTGTAGAAGTTAAAGTAATTGATAAGCATTAATAGAAGATATGAAAGCCTTATATAAAATAGTAGCATTAGTAGGTGTATCGATTGTTACAACATCTTGTTTTAACAAATCAAAGCCTAACTATCAGTTCTTTCCAAATATGTACGAGTCTGTAGCTTATGAAACGTATTCACAATCTGCAGCTTTCAAAAATGGTAAGGAAGGTCAGTTACCTGCAAAAGGTTCTATCCCAAGAGGATTTACACCTTATGAATATGAAAATTCAACAGCAGGCTATGAATTAGCTAAAGCAAACCTGAAATCTCCTTTGGATTCTACAACCATTGATTCTGAAAGAGGAACACAACTTTTTAATATTTACTGTGCAATTTGCCATGGTGAAAACGGAGACGGAAAAGGGAAATTGGTTAAAAGAGAAAAATTCTTAGGGGTACCAAGTTACGCCGACAGACAAGTTACAGAGGGAAGTGTTTTCCATGTAATTACTTATGGTTTGAACTCCATGGGATCTCACGCAAACCAATTGAACCAGGAAGAACGCTGGCAAGTTGTGGATCACGTGTTGAAATTAAAAGCAGGATTATAATTGTAGAACACATTTGAAAGTATTAGATATGTACACATTTTCAAGCAAATTAAAAACTTTTGCATTTGTCTTAATGGCTTTAGGGTTAGTAGGGATTGCATTTGGTTTTTTGACTGCACCTAAGACCGTTGAAGACGTAGAGAAAATTTTAGCCAATAGTCATCATGGTGGACATCATACAGAGGCTGTAGCACATGAATCGCACGACGATCATGCTGCAACCGATGTGGCACACCACGAGGCTGCTAAAACTGAAGCGGTAGTTTCAGATTCATTAAAAACAACAGCACAAGATACTGTTAAAGCCGCAGCTGCACCTGTAGTTGACGAGCACCATAACGATAATCACAAAGTTGAAGCCGCTCATGGACATGAGGGAGCTGATGCACATGCTGAACATCAAGAACATTTAGAACACGTTTTACACCAGTTGCAAAACAAACCATGGGCTGCCTTATATGTTGCCTGTATCTTCTTCATGTTAATCTCTGTTGGAGTACTTGCTTTCTATGCAATCCAATGGGCTGCACAGGCAGGATGGTCTCCGGTACTTTTCAGAGTTATGGAAGGGATCACCAGTTATTTATTACCGGGTTCGATCATTTTCTTTATCCTGTTAATTGCAAGCGGAATGCATTTAAACCACTTGTTTATCTGGATGGATCCGGAAGTAGTAAAACACGATGAATTGATTCAGGGTAAAGTAGGATTCCTAAACGTTCCTTTCTTCCTGATCAGAGCTGCTATTTTCTTAGCAGGTTGGAATCTTTACCGTTTCTTGTCAAGAAAAAATTCCCTTGCACAGGACAATGCTAATGATGATTCTTTCTACAAAAAGAACTTCAAATTAGCGGCTGGATTCTTAGTATTCTTCATCGTAACAGAATCTATAGCTTCCTGGGACTGGATTATGTCTGTAGATCCACACTGGTATAGTACATTATTCGGATGGTATGTGTTTGCAAGTTTCTTTGTAAGCGGTATTACGACTATTGCATTCGTTACTTTGTACTTAAAATCAAAAGGACATTTAGAATATGTAAATACAAGCCACATCCACGATTTAGCAAAATTCATGTTTGGTATCTCTGTATTCTGGACGTATTTATGGTTCTCACAATTTATGTTAATGTGGTATTCTAATATACCGGAAGAGGTTACTTATTTTATTACAAGAATTGAGAACTACAAATTACCATTCTTCGGTATGTTAGCGCTTAACTTTGTATTCCCGATATTAATTTTAATTAATACAGATTTCAAACGTCTGACATGGGTTGTAGTAATGGCTGGTATTCTTATTTTAACTGGACATTATATTGATTTCTTTAATATGATTATGCCTGCAACTGTTGGAGATCAGTGGTTTATTGGAGTATCTGAGATCAGTTCATTATTATTCTTCTTTGGATTATTCATCTTTGTAGTATTTACAGCTTTAACAAAAGCACCGTTACTGGCAAAACGTAATCCGTTAATTGAAGAAAGTAAACATTTTCATTATTAATATTTAAAGTAATAAACAAATGACAGGTTTATTGGTACTTATAGTTGTAGTTTTGTTAGGAGTTGCTATATGGCAATTGACTAAGATATTCGATTTAACTCAAATTGGACAGTCTTCTGTTGAAAAATCAGAAATTGCCAACGAAAGAGATAATAATGTTAATGGGTATTTAATGTTTGGGTTCTTAGGGTTTATTTATATATTCACTATCTACTCTTTATTGAAATGGGGACATTTGGTTCTGGGAACTCCGGCTTCGGAACACGGAACACATTATGACAACCTGATGATGATTTCAATGGTTTTGATTTTCATCGTTCAAACAATCACCCAGGCATTATTGCACTACTTCTCATTCAAATACAGAGGTAGTAAAGACAAAAAAGCATTATATTTTGCTGATAATGATAAATTAGAATTTATCTGGACAATTATCCCGGTAATTGTATTGGCAGGATTAATCCTTTACGGATTATATGCATGGACAAACATCATGTTTGTTGATGAAGAAGAAGAAGTGATCTACGTTGAATTATATGCAAAACAGTTTAGCTGGGAAGCACGTTATGCCGGTGAAGACAACTCATTAGGTAAAGCAAACGTTAGATTCATTCAGGGTGTGAATACTTTAGGTGTTGACATGGCTGATCCAAATGCACAAGATGATAAAGTAGTTAATGAATTACACTTGCCGGTTGGTAAAAAAGTAGTATTCAAGATTCGTTCTCAGGACGTTTTACACTCTGCTTATATGCCACACTTCAGAGCGCAGATGAACTGTGTTCCGGGTATGGTGACGCAGTTTGCTTTCACGCCTTCTGTAACTACAGATCAGATGCGTCAGGATCCTGCTATCGTTGAAAAAGTAGCAAACATCAATAAGATTAGAGCAAAAAGAAGTGCTGAACTTGTTGCTAAAGGTGAAACCGCTTTAGATCCATATACTTTCGATTACTTATTATTATGTAATAAAATTTGTGGTCCTTCTCACTACAACATGCAAATGAAAATTGTAGTTGAAAGCGAAGCAGATTACAAAAAATGGTTAAAAGGGAAACCTACTTTAGCTAGTGCTATTAAAGATGCTAACAAAACGGAAGCTCCGGCTGCTGCATCTGAAGCTAAAGCTCCGGAAGCGACTGCTCCTGTAGCTGATACAACTAAAGTTTTAGCACAAGTAGTAAAAAAATAATTGCTTTTAATATAAATTAAAAAATATGTCAGCAGTAGGACACGATAACAGTCACGAACACGATCACGGGCACGAACATCACCATAAAGATACTTTTATCACAAAGTACATCTTTAGTATAGATCATAAGATGATTGCGAAGCAATACTTAATTACAGGTATTGTTATGGGTATCATCGGTATTATAATGTCGCTATTATTCCGTATGCAGATTGCATGGCCGGAAGAGTCTTTCAAAATCTTTGAAATCCTTTTAGGCGATAAATTTGCTCCGGGAGGAGTTATGCGAAATGATATTTATTTGGCATTGGTAACCATCCATGGTACCATCATGGTATTCTTTGTATTGACAGCCGGATTGAGCGGTACTTTCAGTAACCTTTTAATTCCGCTTCAAATTGGAGCAAGAGATATGGCATCCGGATTTATGAACATGGTTTCATACTGGTTGTTCTTCCTTTCTTCCGTTATCATGATTATCTCTCTTTTTGTAGAATCCGGACCGGCATCTGCAGGTTGGACAATTTACCCGCCTTTAAGTGCTTTACCACAAGCGATTCCAGGTTCTGGAACAGGTATGACACTATGGTTGGTTTCTATGGCAATATTCATTGCTTCTTCATTAATGGGATCACTAAACTATGTAGTTACAGTTATTAACCTGAGAACAAAAGGTATGTCCATGACACGCCTTCCGTTAACCATCTGGGCTTTCTTTGTTACGGCTGTTATTGGTATCGTATCGTTCCCGGTATTATTATCTGCTGCATTATTATTGATTTTCGACAGAAGCTTCGGAACATCATTCTTCTTGTCGGATATCTTTATCTCCGGAGAAGTTTTACATTACCAGGGAGGTTCTCCGGTATTGTTCGAACACTTATTCTGGTTCTTAGGTCACCCTGAGGTATATATTGTAATCTTACCTGCAATGGGTATTACATCGGAAGTTATTGCTACGAATGCCCGTAAACCGATCTTCGGTTACCGTGCAATGATTACATCAATCTTAGCAATTGCATTCTTATCTACTATCGTTTGGGGTCACCACATGTTCGTATCGGGTATGAATCCGTTCTTAGGATCTGTATTTACCTTTACTACCTTATTAATTGCAATTCCATCGGCTGTAAAAGCGTTCAACTACATTACAACACTTTGGAAAGGTAACCTTCAGTTAAACCCTGCTATGTTATTCTGTATCGGATTCGTTTCGACATTCATCACAGGAGGTTTAACCGGGATTATTTTAGGAGACAGTACATTAGATATTAACGTTCACGATACTTATTTCGTTATTGCACACTTTCACTTGGTAATGGGTATTTCTGCTCTTTACGGAATGTTTGCCGGAATCTACCATTGGTTCCCTAAAATGTTCGGAAGAATGTTGAATAAAAACTTAGGTTATATTCACTTCTGGGTAACGGCAGTTTGTGCTTACGGAGTATTCTTCCCAATGCACTTTATCGGTATGGCAGGTTTGCCAAGACGTTACTATACCAACACTGCTTTCCCTTTATTTGATGATTTAGCAGACGTAAACGTATTAATCACAATGTTCGCTTTAATCGGAGCAGCATTCCAGTTAGTATTCTTATGGAACTTCTTCTACAGCATTTTCAAAGGACAAAAAGCAACGCAAAACCCATGGAGATCAAACACGTTAGAGTGGACTACTCCGGTTGAGCACATTCACGGAAACTGGCCAGGTGAAATTCCTGAGGTTTACAGATGGTCTTACGACTATAGCAAACCAGGACATGATGAAGATTTCGTTCCTCAGAATGTACCAATGAAGCCGGGTGAAGAACAATTACATCACTAAGAATAATAAAAAAAAGAGTCATAATTATGGCTCTTTTTTTTATGGAATAAATGTTAATTTAAATTATACTATTGTGAAAACAAAAACTAAATTATTATTAGCGTTGTTGTTTTTGTCTATTGTTGCTTTAAATGCACAACCGATTGAATCAACTGAAAGTACTGGTTTTGGAATTAGCAACGGAGCTAATATGTACGGAACGGGTGGGGCTCCGCAATCAACTTATGTAGGGTATGAGGCAGGCAATAGAAATGGAGCTAATGCCAATACATTTATTGGATATAAATCTGGGAGATTAAATAAAGGATCGGCCAATAATACTTTTTTAGGAGCATTTACAGGTGCGATGAATGAAGAGGGAGGAAATAATGTTTTTATTGGGTTTAATAGTGGATTGAAAAATGTTAATGGTGCTGAAAATGTTTTTGTTGGGTTTGATTCCGGAGCTAATAATAATGCCGGTTGGAATACTTTTGTGGGAAGATCTTCAGGATTTCAAAATGTTTCGGGGACCCGTAATAGTTTCTTTGGAGCTTTGGCTGGTTTTTTAAATACAAATGCTGATGAAAACTCATTTTTTGGAGCTGCAGCAGGTATGGATAATACAACGGGTAGTCATAATTCTTTCCTGGGCTCATATTCCGGAAAAGCAAATACAGTTGGTAGAACCAATACTTTTGTTGGTGCCTACTCTGGTGCGGCCAATGTTACAGGAAATGACAATGTTTATATTGGTGCTAACTCTGGTTTGGGCAATGTTACAGGAAATGACAATGTTTTTATTGGGTTTAATAGTGGATTGAAAAATGTTAATGGTGCTGAAAATGTTTTTGTTGGGTTTGAATCCGGAGCTAATAATAATGCCGGTTGGAATACTTTTGTGGGAAGATCTTCAGGGTTTCAAAATGTTTCGGGTACCCGTAATAGTTTCTTTGGAGGTTTGGCTGGTTTAAATACAAATGCTGATGATAACTCATTTTTTGGAGCTGTAGCAGGTATGGATAACATAACAGGTAGTCATAATTCTTTCCTGGGCTCTTATTCCGGAAAAGCGAATACAGCTGGTAGAGCCAATACTTTTGTTGGTGCTAACTCTGGTTTGGCCAATGTTACAGGAAATGACAATGTTTATATTGGTGTAAATGCAGGTGATAAAAATAACGGAAGTAATAATGTTTTCTTAGGGTCTTTGTCCGGGCAAAATAGTGTTACCGGGAATAATAATGTCTTTATTGGGTTTACAGCTGGTTTAAGTAATGACTCCGGTTACTATAATGTCCTGACAGGTTTTGAAGCGGGTAAAAATATTCCTGCTAAAAACAGTAATTCTATCTATGGAGCTATTGCGGGATATAATGCTACAGGAGGCGGAAATGTTTTAATAGGAGAGCGAGCAGGTTATGCGGCAGGAAGTAATAACGTGATGATTGGTTTTCATGCAGGTGAAAATGCTTCTAATGTAAATAATCAATTATTTATTGATAATTCAAACACATCTAATCCTTTGATTTTTGGTGATTTTGCCAATGATATTTTGAAGTTGCACGGTAAAGTGGGGATTGGAGGCAATAGTTCAATAAATTTCGGAAACTTCCCAACTACTGCTGGTGCGGTAAACGTATCAAATTACAACCTGTTTGTAAAAGGAGGAATCCTTACGGAAGAAGTTCGTATTAGTTTACAATCTACCTGGGCGGATTATGTGTTTAATAAAGATTATAACTTGTTAAGTCTGAAAGATGTTGAAAGTTTTATCAATAAAAACGGACACTTACCAAATGTGCCTTCTGCGCAACAAGTAAAAGAAGAGGGAATTGCTTTAGGTGAAATGACTAAAATCCAACAGGAGAAAATCGAAGAGTTAACGCTGTATCTTATAAAACAAAATAAAGAAATCGAAGAGTTAAAAGAGCAGGTAAGATTATTGTTAAATAAGAAAGAATAATATAAGTTTAATTAAAAATGTAAATTATGAAAAACTTATATTTTTCTATTGTCTTTCTTTTCTTTCTTTCTTTAAAAAGTTTTTCGCAAGGCTCTGATGTTATTATTTGGGTAGATAATAGTGGATCTGTTGATAATGTTGAGTATGCGGATATGAGAACGTCAATAAGAGCAATTATTCAAAATATCTTATTGTGTAATCCATTAAATAGAGTAGCTGTCGTTCAGTATGGTGTAAATGGGGTTAGTAAAATATATATTGAATCAAACTTTACAAGTAATGTAAATGTTGCTAATTCGTTTGTTAGAAGGACTAATTTTGTGGGATATGGAGATGAAGCTCATGGGGCGCTTTTGTTGATAGGTAATGCTCTTGATGGTGCGCCAAACTCAAATATTTTTGGAAACCAGATTTTGACAAGAACACCAGGAAATTCTCTTGCTGTATATCTTTTTACGGATGCATATAGACACTATGGATTGATCAACCCATCTTCATCACTAGGTATTGGGACTAATGAAGCGTTTTTAAATTATACTAATTTTAAAAACAATAGAAATGCAATATTTATTGTAACGCATGTTCCTCAAAATCAGATTTTTGATTCTCCTGCTGGAGCGGCTATTGCAAGTGTGGGAGGAGGGTATACGGGGCCTGTGGAAAGTTATCCTGCAGATCCAGGCGGACCTGGAACAACCCCGAGGTTTTATTTGCCTAAAACGAATTTTTTATTAACACAAACAGAGATTGATTTAGTAACAGATGATATTTGTTCGGTAGCAGAGCCAACATGTGTTGCAGTGAAAAATCTGGTGTCTCCTTCGGATGATGTATTAGTCTCTTTGCAAAGTAACCACCAGGCTTCTTCATTAATAACGGCTTCTAATAAAGTTAATAACGGGGCTGTTGCGATTTATCATGCCGGAGATCAGGTTGTATTAACAAATGGTTTTTATTCGGCAAATGGATCAAGATTTAGAGGGTATATAGAAGGTTGTACCGGAAATTACGCAGGTAAAAATAGTAAGGAAGATTCCGGGGGATTAGAAGTAGATAGAAAGAATAGCTTAAATGTTAGTCCGAATCCTTCCAGTTCTTCTGTGAATATTATTTTACCAGTAAATAGCAGGGAGTTAATTGTGAGTTCGATTGATGGTAGAGAAATGTTTAGAAGTAAAATCACTAATGCTGATGATGCTTTTCTTCTCGATGTAACCAGTTTTAAAGTAGGTATATACATACTTATGATACAAACAGAGAATGGTGAGATATACACTGAAAAAATAATTAAGAATTAAATGAAAAAAGGTTGGACATGTCCAACCTTTTTTATAAATGATAATTTATTTACGCAGTTTCTTTTGGTCTTGTGATATAATAAACCGGTATTCCGGCAAGCATGATCAGTACGCCCCAACCACACGTACTGGTGCGGTCGATCAGTAAAGCAATGCATATAGCTGATGCTACGATAATATACAAAGCCGGTAAAAACGGATAGGCAAAAGCCTTATACGGTCTGTTGGCATCCGGCATTTTCTTTCTTAAAATAAAAATACCATATATCGTCAGTATGTAAAAGATGATTACAATGATCATTACATAATCCAGTAAATCCCCGTATTTCCCGGTCAGGCACAAAAAGGAAGCCCAGATACACTGGATCCATAATCCCCAGCCCGGTACGCTGGCTTTGTTTAACTCGGCGGCTTTTTTAAAGAACAAACCGTCTTTTGCCATCGTGTAATACACGCGGGATCCGGCCATGATCAAACCATTGTTGCAGCCAAAAGTCGAGATCATGATCATGATTGCAATGACTATGGTTCCGGTCGCGCCAAAAATGTGCTGCGATGCGGCTACGGCAACCCTTTCCGATGGAGCAAAAGCAATTTCCTGCAACGGCATTACGGCAAGATACATCACGTTGGCTAAAATATAGATGACACTCACAATTAAAGTCCCTAAAAACAAGCTTAAGCCCACATTGCGCTCCGGGTTTTTAATCTCTCCGGAAATAAAGGTAACCCCGTTCCAGGCATCACTGGAAAATAAGGAGCCTACCATGGATGCAGCGATAGCCGATGCTAAGGCATATCCGGAAACAGGAATCCATGAATTGCTGTCTTTCTGGAAAGACTGTGCATTCCAGGCATCCGTCCAGTTTGCATTCCAGATATCGGCTTTGGCAGCCAGGATAAAACCGAAAATGATCAAACCAAAAAGGGAGGCGATCTTCGTGATGGTAAAAATAGTCTGGATGTATTTTCCGTTTCGAACCCCTTTACTATTAATATAACTCAGGAAAATGATGGTTCCTATGGAAACCAGCTGCGCTGCATTAAGCTTGAAAGAACCGATCTCATAAAGGATATTCTCATCGCTTACCGCAGGAATCAGATAGGCCGTGAATTTTGAAAAGGCGACGCCAACAGCGGCAATGGTTCCGGTTTGTATGACCGCAAAGAAACTCCAGCCGTATAAAAAAGCAATCAGCTTATTATACGATTCCTTTAAATAAATATACTGCCCGCCGGCATGCGGAAACATAGCACTCAGCTCTCCGTAGCTAACGGCAGCCGTTATGGTTATTAAAGCAGAAACAATCCAGATCGCAATCAGCCATCCGGCACTGCCTATGTTCTGAGTGATTCCGGCACTCACAATAAAAATTCCGGAACCAATCATCGAGCCTACCACAAGCATAGTGCCGTCCAGAAGACCTAATTCTCGTTTTAAAGTTGGGGTTTCGTTATGCATATAGAATTAATGATTTATTAGGGTTAAAGATATGAAAAATGAGTTTTGTTGCTCTTTTTTTTGTAACTTTCATAAAGACAAAAACAAAACATTATGGAAAACGTAAAAGAGTACAGCAACGGAGAAGTTACTGTGGTTTGGAAGCAACAATTATGTGAACATTCCGGAAATTGCGTTCGTGGACTTCCGGAAGTATTCCGTCCTAAAATTACCCCCTGGATCGAAGTCCGTAAGGCCAGTTCCGGAGAAATAATCCATCAGATCGAACAATGTCCTTCGGGTGCCTTATCGTTTTATTACAATAAAAAAGAAAACAATGGATGATCATTTGAAATTAGTCAATAATCAGGAAAAAAACCGCTTTGAACTGAAAGTGGAAGGCTACATGGCCTTTATTGATTATAAAATAAAAGACAAAAAAATATACCTCATCCATACTGAAGTTCCGGCGGAACTGGCTGGAAAAGGAGTGGGGAATGCAATTGTGCTCAAAACACTGAACTATATTAAAGACAATGGTTTTTCGTTAGTCCCTTTATGTCCGTTTGTGGCGGCCTATATCAAACGGCATCCGGAATGGGAAACTATTGTGGCACATTAATACGGTAAAGCAGTATGAAGAACGAATAAACGGTTTGGCAAGTAAACATTTTCTATCTTTGCCGCATGAATGAACATTTAGATCCAACAAACCAAAAATATAATGCAGAGGAACTCGATTTAGAAAAAAAATTGAGACCGCTGTCATTTAGCGATTTTACAGGACAGGATCAGGTACTGGAAAATCTGAAAGTATTTGTTCAGGCTGCCAACATGCGTGGAGAAGCACTGGATCATACCTTATTTCACGGGCCACCGGGATTAGGGAAAACAACATTGGCGAATATTCTGGCCAATGAATTAGATGTGAACATTAAAATTACTTCCGGTCCGGTTTTGGACAAGCCGGGAGATTTAGCCGGTTTGCTGACAAATCTGGACGAGCGTGACGTTTTGTTCATTGATGAGATTCATCGATTGAGCCCTATAGTTGAAGAATACCTGTACTCGGCTATGGAAGATTTCAAAATTGACATCATGATCGAAAGCGGTCCGAATGCCAGAACGGTTCAGATTAACCTGAACCCGTTTACGCTGGTAGGCGCAACCACACGTTCCGGACTGTTAACAGCACCAATGCGTGCCCGTTTTGGAATCCAGAGCAGGCTGCAATATTACAATACCGAACTGCTCACGACCATTGTGCAAAGAAGCTCTTCTATTTTGAAGATGCCTATCACGATGGAAGCGGCCATTGAAATTGCAGGAAGAAGCCGCGGAACACCGCGTATCGCCAATGCTTTACTGCGACGTGTTCGTGACTTTGCCCAGATAAAAGGAAACGGAAAAATTGATATTGAAATTGCCCGTTTCTCACTAAAAGCCCTGAATGTCGATGCCCATGGACTGGATGAAATGGACAACCGCATCTTAACCACTATAATCGATAAATTTAAAGGCGGCCCGGTGGGATTGTCCACCCTGGCAACAGCCGTATCGGAAAGCGGAGAAACAATCGAAGAAGTGTACGAACCCTTTTTAATTCAGGAAGGATTTATCATCCGGACACCGCGGGGACGGGAAGTGACCGATAAAGCCTATAAACATCTGGGAAGAATAAGAACCAATATTCAGGGAGGATTGTTTTAAGACCATGATTAACAATAAAGCAAAATATACAGATCTCATCAAAACCGAAGCCAAACGCCTCGGTTTTTTGTCATGTGGTATTTCGCAAGCCGGTTTTTTAGCAGAAGAAGCACCCCGTCTGGAAGACTGGCTGAAAAACAACAGAAACGGAAAAATGAGCTATATGGAAAACCACTTTGATAAAAGACTGGATCCGACACTGCTTGTTGATGATGCCAAAAGTGTTATCTCCTTACTGTTGAATTATTATCCGGCAGAACAGCAAAGCTTCGGAAGCTATAAAATTTCAAAATATGCTTACGGGGAAGACTACCATTTTGTGATAAAGGAAAAACTCAGGGAACTGCTGCACTTTATCGAAACAGAAATCGGGGAAGTGTCCGGCAGGGCTTTTGTAGATTCGGCTCCGGTTTTAGACAAAGCCTGGGCGGCAAAGAGCGGTTTGGGCTGGATTGGAAAAAACAGTAACCTGTTGTCCAAACAGGTGGGCTCCTTCTTTTTTATCGCAGAGCTCATTGTGGATCTTGATCTGGAATATGATAATGCCACTACCGACCATTGCGGGAAATGTACCGCCTGTATGGATGCTTGCCCTACCCAGGCAATCGTAGCACCCTATGTTGTAGATGGCAGTAAATGCATTTCCTATTTTACCATCGAATTAAAAGAAAACATTCCAACGGAAGTCAAAGGAAAATTTGACGATTGGATGTTTGGCTGCGATGTGTGCCAGGATGTATGCCCGTGGAACCGCTTCTCAAAACCCCATAACGAACCGCTATTGCAGCCCAATCGCGACATACTCTCTTTTTCTAAAAAAGATTGGGAAGAAATAACGGAAGACACCTTCAGAAAAGTATTTAAAAACTCCGCCGTTAAAAGAACAAAACACCAGGGACTGGTTCGGAATCTGAAATTCCTGAAAGACTAAACGGATAGCATAAGTATTTGTTAAATTAATAAAAACTTGACATTATTGGTCTGTTTTTTGTTATATTTATTAATAATGTAGTTGCTTTATTTTCTAAAATTTGAGAAATAAGCAATTTTTAGTAATTTTAATAAATATAATCCTATGAAACAAAGTCCCCCAAAAATTTTAGTATCCCTTTTAATACTTTTTTGTGTAAACGTATTTGCTCAGGTAGGAATCGGAACAGCAACACCGGATCAGTCGGCTATGTTGGATGTTGCCGGAAACAACAAAGGAACATTATTATCACGGGTATCCCTATCCGGGAATGCTGATATTGCCACGATACCCAACCCGGCTGTAGGCCTGATGGTGTATAATACAACAGCAGTTGCCGTTGGAACAGATGATGAACTGCCGGTTGGCTACCATTACTGGAACGGTACAAAATGGGTCAATATCGCAGAAACATCCAACTCAAACGGCAGTAATGCTAAAATCAAAACCTATGCCTATGTCGGGCCGTACTCCGGTCAAAGTACTAACGGTATCAATGTTGGTGATTTCTCTTTCAGAATACTGTTAAGTCCCAATATTGTAAGTGGAACGACCAGTGAAAATGTTTCACCTCAGATCCGGAATAACACAGTATCGAATATCGACTTAACGGGTTTTGCTGCTATGAACTACGGAAATGGCAGCGGAACCATTAACTATACTTCCGGAACGGTTATCAATACCGCTGCGAATCTGGCGAATCCCAATACCCGGACATTGCCTGCTAACTCCTGGGCATGGTGGGGTGAATCCGGATTTATCCAGGCGGGCGGCGGAAGCACCAGTGAAAAACGGCAATACACCCTTACCGTTGACGATGTGAACTACAATAAATTCTGGAGAGTGGAATTTATGTTCATTAATCCGGGCGGCACGGTAGCGACATTACCAACGGCAAAATGCGTTATTTATGTAGAAGAAGTGATTGGAATGACTGTTAATTAATATTTTAGTTAATTGTATCTCAAAGGGTTGTCTTTTCAGGCAGCCCTTTGTGCTTTTTTGAGGGTTGTGTTTTTTTAAAAGATTCGCTGTTAAAAGTTTCTAAAATTATACACTTACCGTTATCTTTGTCTGTTAGTAAAATAAAAAACTATGCATAAAGACAGCAAAAGAAGAGAGGCTTTATTATACCATGCTAAACCGACACCGGGAAAAATCCAGGTGGTACCAACTAAAAAATATGCAACACAAAGAGACCTGGCTTTAGCCTATTCTCCTGGAGTAGCAGAACCGTGTTTGGAAATTGAGAAAGACGTAAATAATGTTTATAAGTATACCGCTAAAGGAAATTTAGTAGCTGTAATTTCAAATGGAACAGCAGTTTTGGGCTTGGGTGATATCGGACCGGAAGCTTCAAAACCGGTAATGGAAGGGAAAGGACTTTTGTTTAAAATCTTTGCAGATATTGATGTTTTTGATATTGAAGTTGATACAAAAGACGTTGATAAATTTATTGAAACCGTAAAAAATATTGCTCCGACTTTTGGAGGAATTAACCTGGAAGATATTAAAGCACCGGAATCTTTTGAAATCGAAAGAAGACTGGTGGAAGAATTGAATATTCCGGTTATGCACGATGACCAGCATGGAACGGCTATCATTTCGAGTGCCGCCTTATTAAATGCCGTTGAACTTGCCGGGAAAAAAATGGACGAAGTAAAAGTGGTTGTTTCCGGTGCAGGATCGGCAGCAATTGCTTGTGCTAACCTATACGTTTCTTTTGGCGTGAAGCAGGAAAATATTGTCATGTTCAACAGTAAAGGAGCCTTGCGTAAAGACGATCCGAAGATTTCGGAAATGCAGCGGGTGTATGCTACAGATAAAGAATATGTATCTTTAGCAGATGCGATGCTGGGTGCAGACGTATTTATCGGACTGTCATCAGGCGATATCGTAACGCCGGATATGTTAATAGGTATGGCCGAAAACCCTATTGTGTTTGCGATGGCTAATCCGCGTCCGGAAATTAATTATGACCTGGCGATTGCAACCCGTAAAGATATTATTATGGCAACCGGACGTTCGGACCATCCTAACCAGGTGAACAACGTTTTAGGATTCCCTTTTATCTTTAGAGGTGCTTTAGACGTTCGTGCTACTAAAATTAATGAAGAAATGAAAAAAGCTGCGGTAGTCGCTCTTGCTAATTTAGCGAAAGAGTCGGTGCCGGAGCAGGTGAATATCGCTTATGGCGAAACAAAACTAAACTTTGGAAGGGATTATATCATTCCAAAACCATTCGACCCGAGATTGATTGCGCAGGTACCGCCGGCAGTAGCTAAAGCTGCTATGGAATCCGGAGTGGCCACAGCACCAATCACCGACTGGGACAGATACAGCGAGGAATTGCTGGAAAGAATGGGATCCGATAATAAAATGCTGCGATTGCTGATTAACCGTGCTAAAATAGATCCTAAAAAAGTCATCTTCGCAGAAGCGGATCATTTGGATGTATTGAAAGCAGCACAAATTGTTTCGGAAGAAGGAATCGGTGAACCTATTTTGTTAGGAAACAGAGAAACCATTCAGGAACTGATGGAAGAAATTGGCTTTGAACAGGAAGTACTGATCATTGATCCGAAAACAAAAGAAGAAGAAGCCAGAAGAAATCGTTTCGCAGAAGCATACTGGAAAAGCAGACAAAGAAGAGGGACAACCTTGCTGGATGCTCAGAAATGGATGAGAGAGCGTAACTACTTTGCCGCGATGATGATCAACGAAGGCGAGGCAGATGCTTTGGTTACCGGATATTCCAGAAGTTACCCAACGGTTGTAAAACCAATGCTGGAACTTATTGAAAAAGGACATGGTGTTTCCAGAGTGGCGACTACCAACCTGATGATGACCAAAAGAGGACCGCTTTTCTTAGCCGATACGGCAATTAACCCGAATCCGTCATCGGAAGATCTGGCGAAAATTGCCTTAATGACTGCAAAAACAGTAAGAATGTTCGGAATGGAACCGGTAATTGCCATGGTGTCCTTCTCGAATTTCGGTTCGTCTAAAAACGAAAGTGCTTCCAAAGTTCGTGAGGCCGTTTCCTATTTACATAAAAACTACCCGGATTTAATTGTTGATGGAGAAATCCAAACCGATTTTGCCCTGAATTCCGACATGCTGAAAAGCAAATTCCCGTTCTCTAAATTAGCGAATAAGAAGGTGAATACCTTAATCTTCCCTAATCTGGATGCTGCGAATATTACCTATAAACTATTGAAAGAGCTGGATAAAGCGGTTTCTATCGGACCAATCATGCTGGGCTTGGACAAACCGGTACATATTTTCCAGTTGGGTGCCAGTGTGGAAGAAATGGTAAACATGGCAGCAGTAGCTGTAGTGGACGCTCAGGAAAAAGAAAAAAGGGTAAAACAAGCCAAACGATAATTTGGTCTAAATCGGATAAATTGACACTTATCCCTTTTAAATTAGGATAATAAAAGATTTTTCTTATTTTTGGTAATAACGAATACGTAATTATGATTGCACATATTCAAGGGAGACTAACTGAAAAGTCGCCAACAGAGGTAATTATAGACTGTAATGGTGTAGGGTATCACATAAATATCTCGCTCCATACGTTTTCGTTATTGCCAAATTCAGAAAACATAAAGCTCTATACTTTTCTACAGGTAAAAGAAGATGCCCATACACTTTTTGGGTTTATGGAAAAAGCCGAAAGAGAACTATTCAAACTATTACTTTCCGTTTCAGGAGTGGGAGCAAGTACAGCAAGAACCATGCTGTCTTCCATAACACCTCAGCAAATCATTCATGCTATAGCCGGTAATGATGTCGCTACCGTTCAATCCATTAAGGGAATTGGCGCTAAAACGGCGCAGCGTATCATATTGGACCTGAAAGATAAAGTACTAAAAGTCTATAATCTGGAGGAAGTTTCTGCTGTAGAAAGCAATACAAATAAAAATGAAGCGTTATCAGCTTTGGAGGTTTTAGGATTTATGAGAAAATCAGCCGAAAAAGTGGTCGATAAAATTGTAAAGGACAATCCCGATGCTTCTGTGGAGTCAATCATTAAACTAGCCTTAAAAAACTTATAATTCTTGGAAACATTTTACTCTCATGATTTTTTTAAGAAGACAAAGACCGGATTTACAATTTTGGTTTTATTCTTTTGTTTTTCTATCCAAGCTCAGGTGGACGAAGAAGAACAAGATTCTATTAAAACTGGGGCATCCTTAGGGAAACTTAATATATCGAATCCCAAAAGCATTCTGGAGGCTTATACCTATGATCCGGTTACGAATCGGTATATCTATACCAAAACTTTTGACGGTTTTAATATTAACTACCCTATTATACTAACGCCACAGGAATATGAAGAATTGGTTTTGAGAGAATCAATGCGGGATTATTTCAAGCAAAAATCAAGTGCGATTGACGGCAAGAAAGCCGGAAGTGAAAATGCTAAAAAAGATTTATTACCAAGATATTATGTGAATTCAAGCTTCTTCGAAGCCATTTTTGGAGGGAATACCATCGATGTGAAACCGCTAGGTTCCGTAGAAGTCGATTTGGGAATGCGGTACACCAAACAGGATAATCCGGCTTTCTCACCCCGAAACAGATCGACATTTACATTCGATTTCGATCAGCGGATCAGTTTGAGTTTACAGGGGAAAGTAGGAACCCGGTTAAACGTAAATGCCAATTATGATACCCAATCAACCTTTGCGTTCCAGAACTTAATCAAACTGGAATATGCTCCGGGTGAAGATGATATCATCAAAAAAATAGAAGTTGGTAACGTAAGCTTACCATTAAACAGCTCCCTGATTCGTGGAGCACAAAGTCTTTTTGGGGTTAAAGCCCAATTCCAATTTGGAAAAACAACTGTAACGGGAGTTTTCTCGGAACAAAAATCGCAAACCAAAACGGTTACGGCCCAGGGCGGAGGAACCATTCAGGAATTCCAGTTATTCGCAATGGATTATGATGCAGACAGACACTACTTCCTGTCACAGTATTTTAGAAACCGCTATGACGATGCTTTAAAACCCTATCCGCAAATCAACAGCCGTGTACAGATTACCCGTGTGGAAGTTTGGGTAACGAACAAACAGAACAGGGTTAGTACTACAGACAATAACCTTAGAAACATCATGGCCTTGCAGGATTTAGGGGAGGCACAGCAGATGGGCGTTAATGATACGGATATTATCGGTATTCCTTCGGCAGGATTTTTTAACCAGCCGCCGGGATCGCCAGTAGACAATAAAAATAACAAATTCAACCCTGCAAATATCGGTACGAACTATTTGGGATCGGGCATCAGGGAAATCTCCAGTGGAAATACAGCCTTTAATATTCCGGCTTATACCGCTGTTGAAGGAAAAGATTTTGCGAAACTGGAAAATGCCAGAAAACTGACTTCAAACGAATATACCTTCCATCCGCAGTTGGGATATATCTCCTTAAACCAGCGTTTGGCAAACGATGAAGTATTGGCGGTAGCTTACCAGTATACAATGGGCGATCAGGTTTTTCAGGTTGGAGAATTCGGTACAGACGGTATTGACGGTACCGTGGTACAGCCGGGAGCAAACCAGGGCGATCAGCCAATTGTAAACACACAGAGTCTTATCCTTAAGATGTTGAAAAGTAGTTTGACCAATGTGAGTCAGCCTGTCTGGAATTTGATGATGAAAAATATCTACCAGATTCCGGGAGCTTTCCAGTTAACACAGGAAGATTTCCGTTTTAATATTTTATATACCGATCCTTCCCCGTTAAATTACATCACTCAGGCTCCGGCAGGAGGGGTGTCACAACCTTCGGTTCCTTTACCGGCAGATGTGGAAAATACACCGTTGATTAAAGTATTTAACCTGGATCGTCTGAATTATACCAATGACCCGCAGGTTGGCGGAGACGGTTTCTTCGACTTTGTACCGGGTATTACGGTAGATCAGCAAAACGGACGGATTATCTTTACCACGGTAGAACCATTTGGTAAACACCTATTCGAGAAACTGAAAGTATCACCAACAGAAGATTATACTGGGAATCCAAACAATGGATCTGACTATAATGCGAACCAGAAAAAATATGTTTTTAGAAACCTCTATAAAACAACACAGGCAGGCGCATTACAGGATAGCGATAAAAATAAATTCCAGTTAAAAGGTAAATTCAAATCTTCCGGAGGCGACGGTATTGCAATTGGTGCCTTTAACGTTCCTCAGGGATCTGTTGTGGTAACAGCCGGAGGAAGAAGATTGGTGGAAGGTGTCGATTTTACGGTTGATTACCAGAGAGGTCGTGTTCAGATTCTGGACCCTTCTTTACAGGCATCCAGCATTCCGATTGAAGTAACTTTGGAAAACAATGCCATCTTCGGACAGCAGACAAGACGTTTCTACGGATTGAACGTAGAACATAAATTCTCGGATAAATTCCTGGTAGGCGGTACCTTCCTGAGACTATCGGAACGTCCGTTCACGCAAAAATCAAACTACGGACAGGAATCCGTTAACAATACGATCTTCGGATTAAATACTAATTTCTCTACAGAAGTACCATTCTTTACCCGATTGGTAAACAAGCTTCCGAATGTGGATACAGATGTACCGTCCAATCTTTCCTTTAGAGGAGAAATTGCTTACCTGCAACCGGGCGCTTCAACAGCCGACCAGTTTAACGGAGAAGCAACAACCTATATTGATGACTTTGAAGGTTCACAGACAACTATAGACATGCGTTCGGCCCAGGCCTGGTCATTAGCCAGTACACCGGTTGGTTACGGCGATGAACTAGCTGCTCCGGACTATGGCTTCAGAAGAGCGAAATTGTCATGGTACTCTATTGACCCTACATTTTATGCTTCGTCACAATTACCGGCAGGTTTATCTGTAGATGATATTTCTTCAAACAGAACCCGTAGAATTTTCAGCCAGGAACTTTACCCGGTTACCGATATTGCCCAGGGACAAAGTACGGTTGTGAACACTTTAGACTTAACATACTATCCTCGTGAGAGAGGACCTTATAACTTTAGTACGCTTGCGAATCCGGCCGATAACTCTTTGGCGAATCCGCAAAACAACTGGGGTGGTATCATGAGAGCGATTAACTCGACCAACTTCGAACAGTCGAATGTGGAATACATCCAGTTTTGGATGATGGACCCTTATTACGGCGCCAATAACCCGTCGTTGTTTACCAATGAAGGAAAACTGACATTCAACTTAGGAGAAATTTCGGAAGATATTTTAAAAGACGGAAGAAAGTTCTATGAAAACGGTTTAGGACCAAATCAGATATTGGTACAGCCGCAGGGACCTTGGGGTAACGTTCCGGCTTCCCAATCCCTGATCTATGCTTTCGATACCAATGAAAACAACCGTGAGGCACAGGATGTCGGATTCGACGGTTTAAATGATGCAGAAGAAGCGGCTAAATTCCCGGCATTTGCTGGAAATCCCGATCCGGCTGCAGATAACTACCAATACTTCCTGAATGCACAGGGTGATATTATCCAGCGTTACAGAAACTACAACGGTGTACAAGGAAACTCACCGATAGCCGTGTCCGATACAAACAGAGGATCGACTACCTTACCGGATGTGGAAGATATTAATCGTGACAATACCATGAATACGATTAATGCCTATTGGAAATTTGAAGTGCCTATTAAATACTATCCGGGCGATGTACCGGTTGGACAGGACTTTATTGCCGATGTGCGAATCAACAATAACGTGGATTTAGCCAATGGCGGTACCGGACAGGTAAGATGGATCCTGTATAAAATCCCGATTCTGGAAGCAACAGATGCTAACCGTGAAGGAACAATTTCCGATTTCCGTTCGATCCGTTTTATGAGAATGTTCATGTCGAACTTCTCCGATCAGATTACATTGCGTTTCGGAGCTTTAGACCTGGTTAGAGGAGAATGGAGACGTTATACCAATACATTGGATCCTAACGAAACACAAGAACAAAATGAAAACGACAACACCGGATTCGATGTTGTAGCGATAAACATCCAGGAAAACGGAAACCGTTCGCCAATTCCTTATGTAACCCCTCCGGGAGTTACCAGAGAGCAATTGTATAACAACAATACGATCATTAACCAAAACGAGCAGGCCCTTTCCCTAAGAGTCTATAAAAAAGAGGCCGGATCTCCGGGCTTAGGCGGATTGGAACCGGGTGATGCAAGAGCGGTGTTTAAAAATGTTAGTGTAGACATGCGTCAGTTTAAAAAACTGAGAATGTTCCTGCACGCAGAAGCATTGCAGCCACCGGCAGAAACACAACCGTTAATGGCCGATCAGATGGTTGCTTTCATCCGTTTTGGTAATGACTTTACACAAAACTTCTACCAGGTGGAGATTCCTTTAAAACCGACGGCTTTTTCAGCCCGTTCGGCAGAAGAGATCTGGCCGCTTGAAAATGAAATCGATTTACGACTGGAATTGCTGACACAGTTAAAAGTATTGGCTTTACAGAATAATCTGCCGGTACCGGCAGACCCGCTTACCGGAATTGCCTATGTGCGGGAAGATATCCTGGATCCGTCCTTGTCTGCCAAAGTGAATAAATTAACGCTGGGTATAAAAGGGAATCCGAATTTCGGTATGGTAAGAACCTTAATGGTCGGATTGAAAAATATCTCGACCCAGGAAGTAAGGGGAGAAGTTTGGTTCAACGAGCTGCGCATGTCGGAAATGGACAACAAAGGCGGTATGGCGGCTATTGCCAATCTGGATACCAACTTTGCCGATTTAATGAACATTTCGGCTACCGGTAGAATGAGTACCGTTGGATTCGGAACACTGGAACAGGGACCAAATGAAAGAAGCCGTGAAGATGTTAAACAGTATAATATCGTTACCAATATTAACCTGGGTAAATTATTACCGAAGAAATGGGGAATCAACCTGCCATTCAACTATGGTATCGGTGAAGAGATAATCACGCCGGAATATGATCCGTTCAACCAGGATATTAAATTACAGCAATTGCTGGATGTAACGGCTGACGGTGCTGAAAAAGACAATATCCGTAACCGTGCGATCGACTATACAAAACGGAAGAGTATTAACTTTATCGGCGTGAAAAAAGACAGGGCTCCGGAACAGAAACAACACGTTTACGACCCGGAAAACCTTACCTTATCGTATTCCTTTAACGAAACGGAACACCATGATTTTGAAGTAGAGAATTTATTGGATCAGCAGGTAAAAACATCTGCCGACTATGCCTTTACGTTTAAACCGAAAGCGGTTGAACCGTTAAAGAATACGAAATTCATGAAGAAAAGCAGTTACTGGAAAATGTTGAGCGATTTTAACTTTAACTACCTTCCGACTAATATTTCATTCAGTTCGACAATTTTACGTCAGTACAACAGACAGCAATTCCGTCAGGTAGATGGTGTTGAAGGTATTGCGATTGATCCGTTATACAGAAGAAATTACTTCTTCAACTACCAGTATGGTTTTAACTATAACCTGACAAAATCATTGCGTATCAATTACAATGCGTCGTCCAATAATATCGTGAGAAACTATCTGGATGAAAATAAAATTCCGGATCCGAACAATACGATCTGGGACAGCTATTTCGATATCGGAGAACCGAATAATCACACGCAGCAGTTGAATATCAACTATGACCTGCCGTTAAATAAACTGCCGTTCTTAAGCTTTGTGAAATCGACCTATACGTATACCGGTGATTACAACTGGCAGCGTTCTTCCGATGCTTTCTCTTCTATTGATGGCTATGATTTAGGAAACACCATTCAGAATGCCGGTTCCCACCGATTGAACACGGTATTAACGATGGACAGCTTCTATAAATATATCGGATTGACCAAGCAAGGTAAAAAAGTGGCACCGAAACCGGCAGGACCAGCGCCGAAACCGGTTCCGGGTCAGAAGATCACTAAACTGGATGCTCCGGTTGACAACAAGCCAAATCTGATTTTAGACGGTTTGATCAGCGTGGCTACCAGTGTGAAAAACATCCAGATCAATTATACCGAAAATGGTGGTACGGTACTTCCGGGTTACCTGCCAAGTATCGGTTTCTTCGGAACGATGCAGCCTACACTTGGATTTATTATGGGTAGTCAGTCGGATGTTCGTTATGAAGCGGCCCGAAACGGCTGGTTGACCAACTATCCGGAATTCAATCAGAGCTTTACTCAGGTTAAAAATAAAATCCTTGATGTAACCGCTCAGGTAGAGTTATTCCCGGATTTAAAAATCGACTTGAATGCCAACAGAACCTATGCACAGAATTTCTCTGAGCAATATGATGTTGATGCTTATGGTAATTATAATTCCCGTTCGCCATACGATTTTGGTAACTTCTCCATTTCGACGGTGCTGATTAAAACGGCGTTCTCACAAAGTGATGAAAACTTCTCGGCAGCATTTAATGACTTTAGAAGTAACCGTTTGGTCATTGCAAACCGTTTGGCAGAAGAAAGAGGAATCGATTTAACGAACCCTGCCAATATTGGTACGGACGGTTTCCCGAAAGGATTCGGAAGAAACAGCCAGGCAGTATTGTTGCCGGCATTCTTAGCGGCCTATACCGGAGCGGATGCATCCAGTGTGTCGACAGGAATTTTCCGTGATGTTCCGATTCCGAACTGGACCGTGAAATATACCGGATTAATGCGTTATAAATTCTTTAAAGATAACTTCAAACGTTTCTCTTTACAGCATGGATACCGGGCGTCCTATACGGTAAACTCCTTCCGTTCGAATTTTGAATATGATGCCAATCCGGATGTTGTGAATCAGACCACACAGAATTATCCGGTAAAAACCATAGTATCGAATGTTAACTTAGTGGAACAATTCAACCCGTTAATGAGAGTGGATTTTGAAATGAAAAACTCATTCAAGATTTTGGCGGAAATGAAAAAAGACCGAAGCTTATCGTTGAGTTTTGATAACGGATTGCTGACAGAAGTAAAAGGAAATGAATATATCGTAGGATTGGGATACCGTTTCAAAGATGTAACGATCAACTCCAAACTGGCCGATAATCCAATGGGTGTCATTAAGAGTGATATTAACTTGAAAGCCGATTTATCATTACGTCAGAACCAGACGATTGTCCGTTACCTGGATTATGATAACAACCAGTTGGCAGGAGGTCAGGATATCTGGTCACTAAAACTAACAGCCGATTATATGTTCAGCAGAAACCTGACAGCGATTTTCTATTATGATCATTCGTTCTCTCAGGCGGTTATTTCAACATCGTTCCCAATGACGAATATTCGTGCCGGGTTCACATTGCGCTATAACTTCGGAAATTAATAAAGAAAAGATTTTATAGTTATCACTAATAAATATACATTTGCCAATAAAAATAAACACAATGAATATACCATCTAACTTAAAGTACACAAAAGACCACGAATGGGTAAGCCTTGAAGGCGATATTGCAACGGTAGGAATCACTGATTTTGCTCAGAAAGAATTAGGAGATATCGTTTATGTAGAAGTTGAAACTTTAGATCAGACACTTGATAAAGATGAAGTTTTCGGAACAGTTGAAGCGGTTAAAACGGTTTCGGATTTGTTCTTGCCTTTAACAGGAGAGATTATTGAATTCAATGATTCATTAGAGTCAGAACCTGAAAAAGTAAACACGGATCCTTACGGAGCAGGATGGATGATTAAAGTGAAAGTTACCGATGTGGCTGATTTCGATTCATTGTTGTCCAGTGATGCCTATAAAGAATTAATCGGTGCCTAAACTAAGTCTTTGGTTAGCATTATTCTGGTCACTTTTTATAGGTATTGCCTGTCTGATCACGTTTAATGATAACACCGGAATTGATATTCCAAATAAGGATAAGTTTGTTCATTTTGTTTTTTACTTCCTGTTCACCTTTTTTTGGTTTAAGTTTTTAGATAAAAAACAGAACCAGTGGACGCTGAATAAAAAACTGATTACGGTTTTTCTTCTTGGTTTTACCTATGGGGTAGCCATTGAAATTTGTCAGGGACTGTTTACCCAAACACGATCGGCAGATATCATGGATGTTTTAGCCAATAGTACAGGAGGTTTGTTTGCCGTAATTGTTTTGTATTTTTTAGAAAAGATAAAAAACAGAAGACCAAATTAATTACCATATAACGATCCCACTTCTGTGGGATTTTTTTATTTTTATACCATGGATATTAGAAATTATTTAGATTCGACCTATTTGAAAACTGCCGAACAGGCGGGAGTTTCCGAACAAGAAAATATAAAAATCGCAACCGCTTTCATTGAGGAGGCAATTGAAGAAGGTTTTAAACTGATCATGATCAGACCGGACAGGGTAGCGCTGGCTAAAAAAATGATTACAAAGAAGAAATCCAATCTTACGATCGGAACGGTAATCGATTTTCCGAATGGAAACGGTACGCTTGAAGAGAAACTGACGGAAGCGGTACAGGCTATAGAAGACGGTGCGGATGATCTGGATTTTGTACTCGATTATGAAGCCTTTAAAAACGGTGAAGTGGATGCGGTGAAAAAGCAGGTTCTGGAATGTACACGCTTAGGACTTTTCCATAATAAAATTGTAAAATGGATTATTGAAGTTGCGGCACTGAACGATCATCAGATTGTACAGCTTTCGGCTTTGATAAAAAATATTGTCATTGCCAACTTTAAAGAACAGCAATACGAATCGGTTTTTGTAAAATCATCAACCGGTTTTTACAAAACGGAAGAAGGAAAACCAAACGGAGCCACGGTTCCGGCAATCAAACTGATGATCGAAAATGCTTTCCCGCTATCTGTTAAAGCGGCCGGTGGTGTACGTACCTATCAGGAGGCATTGGAAATGATTGCTTTGGGTGTAAAACGAATCGGCACTTCTTCGGCAAAAGCCATAGCGAGTGGTGAAATTTCTAAAAACGATTACTAAAACGCATTGTTAATGAGGTATTTTTGGTGTGTGTTCCTGTTGTTCTTAATGAATGGCAAAACATTTTCTCAGACAATGTCGAGAGAGCAGTATCCTGTTTTTAAAGCCTGTAAAGAAGTTGCGCAGGAAAACAAAGAAGCCTGTTTTAACCATCAGGTGCAGGACTTTTTCTATAATAACTTTAAAGTTCCGGACGAACTGGTACAGCAAAACTATAAAGGAACGGTTATCGCGCTTTTTGAAGTGGATACAACCGGTGCTTTTAAACCGTTGTATATCGATGCCGCTTTCCCGGAACTAACAGCAGAAACCAAACGTGTTTTCGCCGCTTTGGATAAAGTGGAGCCGGCAAAATATGCCGGAAAACCAACCTATGCCAAATATACCATTCACATTGCCATACCGCTGGTAAAACCGGCCATGCCGGGCAGTACTGCTGTTGCCGGTACGTTCAGGAAGACATCGGATGTGAATAAGGAATTGGAGGAGTTTGACAAAATTGTGAGCAAACCATTTCAAAACCCGCAATTCAAAAGCAACCTGAACATCCCGTTTACCCATCAGAACTATATGGTTTTTGATGCGGCTGTAAATCAGGTGGGAAGCAATAATCACTCGGCATCGAAACCATATTCTTATGCGGAAGTGGCGAAATACTATGATTTTGAAGCCGAACAGCGAAAGCTGCTGAAAAATAAAACCTCCTGGTGGGGAAGAAAGCTGTGGAATGAAAATATGGCAGCGATCCAGGGTGAGGATTATTGGTTTACGATAAATCCTATTTTCGACCTGCGGTTGGGGAAAGATTTCGGTAGTGATTTAAAATATACTTATGTGAATACCCGCGGACTTCAGGTTCAGGGAGCCATTGGCGAGCAGCTTAGTTTCTCGACGTCGGTTTATGAAAGTCAGGGACGTTTTGCCGATTATTACAATGCCTATGCAGAATCCATAAAACCTTCCGGCGGAAATCCGGCAATTATTCCGGGTATCGGTATTGCAAAAGAATTCCGGACAGATGCTTATGACTTCCCGATGGCGGAAGCAAATCTGACCTATACGCCCAATAAATTCATCAACCTGCAACTGGGTTACGGAAGAAACTTTATTGGCGACGGTTACCGCTCGTTGCTGCTTAGTGATGCGGCAAGTCCGTATCCGTACTTTAAGATCAATACCACCTTCTGGAAGATCAAATATACAAACACCTATATGTGGCTGAAAGATGTGCGTAACGAGGTGACCGACGAGAAAACCTATGCTACAAAATACATGGCAAACCACTATTTGAGCTGGAATGTTACCAAACGGTTTAATTTAGGATTTTTCGAATCGGTGATCTGGAGCAATACCAACGACCGTGGATTTGATTTCAATTTTGTCAACCCGATTATTTTTTACCGTGCGGTTGAATTCTCCTCTTCTTCAAAAAGCGGAAATGCCGTGTTGGGATTAACGTCGAAATACAAGCTGAGCAACCAGTTTAATCTTTACGGGCAGTTTCTGTTAGATGAATTTTCTTTAGGAGACGTTGAAGAAGGTAACGACAGCTGGAAAAATAAATACGGCTTTCAGCTGGGTGCAAAATATTATGATGCTTTTAAAGTTAAAAACCTGTTGCTGCAGCTGGAATACAACCATGTTCGCCCTTATGTTTATGCACACAGCAATGTGCTGACCAATTACGGGCATAACAACCAAAGCATGGGGCATTTGTGGGGTGGAAACTTTAAAGAAGTCGTAGCGATCGCAAAATATTATTACGG
The DNA here is from genome assembly GCF_013389455.1 of Flavobacterium inviolabile. Classification (NCBI taxonomy): domain Bacteria; kingdom Pseudomonadati; phylum Bacteroidota; class Flavobacteriia; order Flavobacteriales; family Flavobacteriaceae; genus Flavobacterium; species Flavobacterium inviolabile. The sequence goes on from NZ_CP058278.1 coordinate 1,232,216, forward strand.
GCGATGGTTTGCCGATGCCAAACTGATTTACGGACAAAGAGGTCTGGATTTCAATACTGCCGACAATACCTTTAACTACGGAGGGAATATTTATAGAAATTATGACGAAAACAGACCGTATGATTCGGGTGTGGTTACAGGACAGGGGAATAAAACCAATGTGCTGATTGGCGACTTCCAGGCCGGGTATCTGGTCAATCCGGCAATGAATCTGAAATTCTTCGGAAATATCATCTATAGAAACTTTGATCCGATGGCGGAAACCGCTACAACGCTTAAAAATTCAACAACCTGGTTTTCAGTTGGCTTAAGGGCGGATTTGTTCAATTGGTACTATGACTATTAATATTTTTTTGTACTTTTAAAAAGTAACCAGAAAATAATGTGATATGAGAATCTTGAAAAAACTTATTTTCTTTTTTATCGGAATAATCGTTTTGCTTTTAATAGCGGGATTGTTTGTTAAAAAAGAGTATGCGGTAGAAAGGGCGATTGTGATCAATAAGCCTAAAGCCGAAGTTTTTAACTACGTGAAGTTTGTTAAAAATCAGGATAATTACAGTGTTTGGAACAAGAAGGATCCTGCAATGAAAAAAGATTATAAAGGGAATGACGGACAAGTAGGATTTGTGGTAGCCTGGGACAGTAGTGACAAAGAAGTCGGTAAAGGAGAACAGGAAATCGTAAACATAGTGGACGGGGATAGAATCGACATGAAACTGCGCTTTAAAGAGCCGTTTGAGGCAGAAGATAATGCTTATATGATAACGGAAACCGTTAGTCCGAATGAAACAAAAGTGAAATGGGGTTTTAAAGGAACGATGAACTATCCGATGAATCTGATGCTGTTGTTTATGGATATGGACAAAGAATTGGGTGGTGCTTTAGATGCCGGACTGAAAGATTTGAAAACCATTCTTGAAAAACCGTAATCACAAAAAAAGAAATATTTAAAAAGAGGAGCCTGCCGGGTTCCTCTTTTTTGTTAAAAGTGCTGTTAAAGATTGATTTTAAGAGTATACTTTTGATGAGAAGTAAATTTTGGAGTATATTTGCGCACCGTTTTTAGAAATAATAATGAAAACTGCTTTGAACGCTTCAGAAAAATCAATTTCAATCACTTCTTTATTTACTGATTTTAAGGGAATCACTAAAGCTGGTTTAGCGATTAGTGTGGTTTTTTCATCAATAGTAGGTTATTTGTTGGGTGTATCCGCTGAATTTCCTTTTGACTGGATGACCTTTGTTTTGCTTGGTATTGGTGGGTATTGTATGGTTGGCGCCTCAAATGTTTTCAATCAGATTATAGAAAAAGACCTGGATGCTTTAATGGACCGAACAAAAAATCGTCCGTTGCCATCAGGGAGAATCACCAAACAGTCGGCTTTTATTTTAGGTGCTGTACTAACGGTGATCGGATTGGCAATCCTGTATACGATCAACCCTAAAACAGCAATGTTCGGGGCGATTTCAATCTTTCTTTATACCAGTGTTTACACACCGTTAAAGACCATGACGCCGCTATCGGTTTTTGTGGGTGCTTTTCCGGGAGCTATCCCTTTTATGTTAGGATGGGTAGCCGCAACAAATGAATTTGGTATAGAGGCGGGAACGTTATTTTTAATACAATTCTTCTGGCAGTTTCCTCACTTTTGGGCTATTGGCTGGTTCTTGTATAAAGATTATGAGAAAGCCGGTTTCTTTATGTTGCCTACAGGGAAACAGGATAAGAAAACCGCTTTACAAACCATTTTGTATACGGTATGGCTTATTGTGGCTTCGTTAATTCCGGTAGTAGGATTTACCGGTGATTTGAAATTGAGTTATGTAGCCGCCGGGTTTGTATTGCTTTTAGGATTGTGGATGTTGTATTATGCTGTGAAGCTGTACAAGGAAATGGATGAGAAAGCAGCAAGAAAATTAATGCTCGTTAGCGTTACTTATATTTCATTGTTGCAGCTGATTTATGTTATAGATAAATTTTTACGTTAATTATATGGAAATGTCAGTTCAGGAACATAACGATAGAAAAGCAAGGTCATTCAAGATGCTGCTTTGGTTTGCTATGATTAGCATCGTTATGGTATTTGCAGGCTTAACAAGTGCATACGTGATTAGTAAATCCAGACCGGATTGGTTAAAGGATTTTACGCTTCCAAGTGCTTTTATAGCGAGTACGGTAGTAATGCTGTTGAGCAGTGCAACGTTTCATTTGGCTAAAAAAGCCATTCAGAAAGACAACAGAGCGGCAACTTCCAATTTTCTGCTGCTAACGCTTGCTTTAGGGATTGCGTTTGTTGTTTTGCAGTTTGTGGGGTTTGATCAGGTAATTCAAAGCGGGTATTTCTTTACCGGAAGTGAAAGTACGATCACAACGTCATTCTTGTATGTGGTAGTTATCGTGCATTTAGCCCATCTATTTGGAGGGTTGATAGCACTTTTAATTATAATTTATAATCATTTTAAACAAAAATACAATTCAGGTCAAACCCTTGGAATTGAGCTTGGTGCGATGTTTTGGCACTTTTTGGATTTTCTTTGGGTGTATTTGTTTTTATTTTTCTATTTCTACAAATAGAAAAAAAATGTAAATTTGGGAACTTTTTAACTAATAACTTTATAATGGGAGCGACAGTTACTACAACAGCTACTAATGGAAAAACTTGGGACGGCGGAAATGAACCGATGGGAGCGAGTTATGGCAAGATGATGATGTGGTTTTTCATCGTATCAGATGCCTTAACATTCTCTGGATTTTTGGCAGCTTACGGTTTTTCAAGATTTAAATTTATTGAAACTTGGCCAATTGCGGACGAAGTTTTTAATCACTTTCCGTTCTTGCACGGAGTGGATGCACCAATGTACTATGTGGCATTGATGACCTTCATCTTAATTTTCTCATCTGTAACCATGGTATTGGCGGTAGATGCAGGACATCACTTAAAGAAAACAAAAGTTGCCGTTTATATGCTTTTAACGATCGTTGGAGGTTTTATATTCTTAGGTTCTCAGGCTTGGGAGTGGAAAAACTTCATTCAGGGAACGTATGGCGCGGTAGAAACAAAAGGAGGTTCTATCCTTCAGTTTGTAGATAAAGACGGAAAACGTGTGGCATTAGCTGATTTTGCAGCACACCTTCCAAAAGAAAGAGAGCAATTAACAAGAGATAAAGGTACCTGGTTTATGAAAGAATCTTCGGTTCCTACCTATTCGGTTCAGGAAGTTGTAGAAGGTTTCAAAGCAAATCCGGATATCTTAATCCGTTCAGAATTCAATACTAAGGATAAAGTTAAAACGGTTTTATCCAGAGAAGAATCGCTTAAAAAATTAGACGACGTTAAGTATGTTGTTGAAGGAGCGAACCTGATCAGAAATGAATACGGGCATAAATTATTTGCAAACTTCTTTTTCTTTATCACAGGATTCCACGGATTCCACGTATTTACAGGAGTATTGATTAATATCTTGATCTTCTTTAATGTATTGTTGGGAACTTACGAAAAAAGAAGAAGTTATGAAATGGTTGAGAAAGTTGGATTGTATTGGCACTTTGTAGATTTAGTTTGGGTGTTCGTATTTACATTCTTCTATTTAGTATAATTTATTACAAAAGAATATCATGGCACATACACACGAATCAAATACAAAAAGAATCTGGGTTGTTTTCGGATTACTATCCATCATCACAACTGTAGAAGTTATTTTAGGTATTATAAAACCACATTCATTGTACATGACAGATTTACTGTCTATGAACTTACTGAACTGGATTTTCATAATTCTTACTGTTGTTAAAGCATACTATATTATGTGGGCTTTTATGCACCTTGAAGGAGAAAAAAGTAATTTTAGATGGTCAATAGTTGGACCGTTAGTTTTTTTAATTATCTATTTAGTGTTCATCTTGCTAGTAGAAGGTAATTATATCTTTGATGTGTTTAAAAATTCTGAATATAAATGGATTTTTTAATAGCATATTAAATTATAAAAAAGGCGGTTATTCAACCGCCTTTTTTTATTTTTGTACTCACAAAATAAAGGCCTTACATAATGAAAAAATATATTGTTCTTACGGTTCTTTTTGCACTTCCCATCTGTGCTTATTTATTCTTCGCTTCCGGTGTGAACAGCTTCGCTAAATTACCCACCGTTACCCCTAACATTAAAGAACTTTCCGATTGGAAATCGCTGGATGGCGAAAAAGTTCAGATGAAAGAGAAAATCACCATTCTTGGCTTTCCGGGTTCGGAAATGCTGTATAACAAAGGAGACGCTTTTAACCTGGACCAGAAGATTTATAATAAGAACAGAGAGTTTACCGATTTTCAGGTGGTGATGATTGCTCCGGAAGGAACAGAAGATCAGGCAAAGCAATTGAAAAGTGAACTTAGCGGTATTTCCGATTTAGCGGTGTGGCATTATGTGTTTGCCAAACCGGAGGAAATCCAGGCCTACTACAATTCCCTGAAACTGGTTGGCAAGCTGGACGACAAACTCAGAACGCCAAATGTTTTTATCATCGATAAAGATTTAAACCTCAGAGGCCGGAAAGGGAAAAACAAAAAAGGAGAAGACGAATACAAAGAAGGTTATAACACCATTTCAGCTGCCGACCTTCACAATGAAATGAGTGACGATGTTAAGATCATTCTGGCAGAATACCGCCTGGCACTCAAAAAAAATAACAAAAGAAAAATATAATCATCTGAAGGTAATTAGCAACAGCTGTCTTTGCCGGTTATCTTGTCACGTTTAAATCATATATTATGAAGAACAAGTCATACATTGGGATTTCGTTTATTGTTTTAATTTTTGGTATTTGGGTAGTTCCTAAAATCCTGAATAAATTTCAGAAGGCAGATTTAGTCGTTATCGGCCCGGTTCCGAAATTTGAACTGATTGACCAGGACAATAAAAAAATATCCAACGAAGATTATTTAGGAAAGGTTTATGTGGTGGAATTCTTTTTTGCAACCTGTCCGACGATTTGCCCGATTATGAATCAGAACATGCTAAAGCTGCAGGATGCGTTTTATGGCAATCCGAAATTCGGTATTGCATCCATTACAATCGATCCGGCTCATGATACTCCGGCTGTTTTAAAAGCACATGCGACCCAGTTGGGCGTTAAAAATTACAATTGGCACTTTCTTACCGGCGATAAAAAATACATTTACGATTTGGCTTTAAAAGGATTTAACCTGTATGCCGGTGAAAATGATAAGCAGGCAGGAGGATTTGAACATTCCGGTTTGTTTGCCTTGGTGGACAAAGAAGGAAACATCCGATGCCGCAAAGACAGCTTTGACAACCCGATTTTATATTATGACGGATTGGAAGAAGCAGGAGTAAAAGCAATAAAAGAAGATATCAAAAAATTATTAGAAGAATAACAGTAATGGAGAATTCAGTTGAAAAGAAATATAATAAGTGGATCGTAGTATTGTCAGTTGCTATTCCGCTTGTGGTAGCCTTGCTTTTTGGGGTTAACTTACGAAAGTTAGGGTATGATGTGGAACCGCTATCGTTCCTGCCGCCAATTTATGCCACGATAAACGGTGTTACCGCTGTGGTTTTGGTTGCCGCTGTTATGGCGATTAAAAACGGAAAGAGAAGTCTGCATGAAAACCTGATGAAAGTGGCTATAGCGTGCTCTGTTGCGTTTTTAGCAATGTATGTGGCCTATCACATGACTTCGGATTCTACGAAGTTTGGAGGAGAAGGTGCTATTAAGTATATTTATTACTTTATATTGATAACGCACATCCTGCTGTCGGTAATTATCATACCGTTTGTTTTGGTTACTTATGTGAGAGCCTTGGCAGAGCGTTTTGATAAACATAAAAAGCTTGCGAAAATAACATTCCCGATGTGGTTGTATGTTGCTGTTACCGGAGTGATTGTTTACCTTATGATTTCACCATATTATGCACACTAAAGAACTACAAAAAAAGAAAAGCGCTTTTTCCCTGCAGTCTGTTTTTATAGCAGTATTGTTTTTAGCGGCTTCATTTAGTGCCAGTGCACAATGCGCAATGTGCCGGGCTGCTTTGGAAAGTGAAGAAGGCGGTGTAAAGGCGGAAGCGGTAAATGACGGAATTGTATACCTGATGATTATCCCTTATGTCCTTGTGGGTGCTTTAGGATATGCTATTTACCGGTTAAAGACGAGGAAGAAAGTCAAACAGCCGGAAACGAATTAAATAGAAAAGCAACCCGATCAGGTTGCTTTTTTTTATGGTGTAAACGGGATGTTACTCCATTCCGTCAATCTTGATGCTCATTTGTCCGGAAGTTTTAATAAAAGCAATAATGGCCTTATCGGTTACTTCTACCTTATCGAAAATAAAGTCATTTAGCTTGCCGTTCACAAAAACACCTTTCATCGGGGAATAATTGTTTAAATACGGCAGCATGTTTTTCTTGCCTTCTTCCAGGTTTTCCTTAATAGAATAGCGGCAGCTTTCCTGTATTTTGCTTAAAATAAGACCCTGCATTAACCAGTTGGCGGTTTTGGTCAGTATGCCTTTTGTATTAAGTACATAATCCATCTGGTCGAAATAGATCTCTTTGGTCAAAGCGTTATAATTGGGTATTCCGGAAAGGTAAATGGTTCCGTTGATGCTTCCGGTCATGCTCAGGGCAATAATCATCTTGCCGTCTTTATGCCATAAATCGACCTTTTGAACCACAATTTTCCGGCTTCCGGAGGCGAACTCTTTGCCCTGGAAATTCTTGGTAATAATACGGGAAGCACTTTCATAGGTCGAAACAGCCGCAACGGTAGCTTCTATTTTATCCGGCATTTTTGAAACCGGTTTTAAAACAATCGACTCCTTTTTAAAAGTGTTTAACGGTTCCTGTCCGACGATGGTCTGCATTTTGCATTTCAGTCCCATATCCATCGTGATCTTGCTTTTTGAAAGTACGGCATCGGTTACATATAATTCTGTCGGAGCAACCTTAAACCAGGTTTCATATAGTTCACTTGTTTTAAAAGGCGTGCTTATTTTTTCAAGTACTGCTAATACCTGAGGTTTGAAATCGGTTGTTTTGTTGATGGCATCGTCAATTGTCCTGGCGATTTTGGCTTTAAAAAGGCGTATCGTCGGATTGACCACATAGGTGATCGGGACATTTTTTCCGCCAACAACGATACTCGGGCTATCTTTCCATTCGAAATCTTCAATTACAGAAGATGTTGTCAGTTTCCAGTTGGATAATTTGGCATCACTCAATAAGATGATCTGCCCGTTTAAATTGATTTCTTTGGTATCGTTTAAGCCCAGGAAATCCGTTCCGTATTTTATTTTAGCCCAGATTTTAAGCGGCAGTACCGAACGGATTTTGCCGTCCTTTTCTGTTAACTTGATCGGAGCCTGTTTCCAGATCTTCATCTCGGTTTTATCATCAACCAGAATACTGTCGTTATAAATTAAACCGTTTAACGATTTGTTTAACTGGTTTTCAATTTCTTTTAAAGGAATGTCAACCGGTAAGCTGATGAAAGAAGTGGTGGTTTCAAAAACAGCGGGCTTGTTGTCGCTGGGTTCCGGTTTTAAGGCGTCTATTCTGCTTGTTGTACTGCAATTGCTAAAGAACATCGCGAAGATAAAAACAGCGATGAATGAAAAAAAAGGCTTCATAGTGGGTTCGTCTAAAAATCTTCGGTAAAAGTAGGTTTTTATTGAAATAAAATTGTAACGTTTGTTAAAGAAAAGCGTCTAATCATAATAAAAATAGCAGTGATATGCTAACAGAAATTATATATTTGTAGGAAAATAAACGATATGAAGAGTACAACATTGCTGTTTTTGGGCTTGTCGATGGTGGCAATTCAAGCGAAAGCACAAACTAAAAAATGGACTTTAGAAGAGTGCGTTAACCACGCAATGGAGAAGAATATTTCTATCAAACAATCCGTTTTAGATCAACAGGTAGCACATATATCAAGAAAAGATGCTTATGGTAGTTTCCTGCCGACAATTAACGGTCAGGCTTCCCACTCATGGAACGTTGGTTTGAACCAGAATATTACAACAGGACTTTTGGAAAACCAAACCGTTCAGTTTACTTCTGCAGGGCTTAACGTAGGAATCGATATTTATAAAGGGTTACAACACCAGAACCAACTCCGAAAAGCCAATCTATCCATAATTGCGTCACAGTATCAATTGCAGAAAATGCAGGAAGACGTGTCGTTAAACATTGTCAATGCCTATTTGCAGATCCTGTTCAATAAAGAAAATCTGAAAGTTCAGAAAGAGCAACTGGCGTACGATACCAAGCAGATGGAAAGAACACAGGAGCTTGTTGATGCCGGAGTGGTGCCAAAAGGTGATCTTCTGGATGTCAAAGCAACGGTAATGGCAGACAATCAGAAATTGATTGCCAGTGAGAACGCGTTGTTGATCTCCCGCTTAAGTCTGGCGCAATTGCTGCAATTAGACGGTTTCAGGGAATTTGATATCGTGGATAACGAAACACCGGTGAAAAACAGCAGTGTGATGATGGAAGAACCGGAAAAGATTGTTGAAAAAGCAAGGGAAACCAGAGCGAATATTAAAATAGCGGAAGCAAACGTATCGATTGCCGAAAAAGATCTGTCTATCGCAAGAGGAAAATACCATCCTACCTTGCAGGGATTCTATAGTTTCAGTACCCGTGCGGCTTATGCAGACAGAGTAGTGGGCTATCAGCAGGATCCTAACAACCCGACCATAGCAACACAATATTTTACCGAAAACGGATTAAGCGTTTTACAGAATAATTACCGCCCGATTTTAGGGAGCCCGGCTCCGGTGTTGGATCAGTTTAGCGATAACAAAGGACAAAATTTCGGTTTCTCTTTAAATGTTCCTATCCTGAACGGTTTGTCGGTTCGAAATAATGTAGAGCGTTCAAAAGTTGCTTTGGAACGTTCCAAAATCAACCTGGAACAACAGGAACTGGATTTGGAAAGAACGGTTTATACGGCTTATACCGATACAAAAGGATCGTTAAAATCCTATGAAGCGGCGCTTTCAACCTTAGAAGCAAGACAGGAATCATTCAATTATGCAAAAGAACGTTATGAAGTTGGCTTAATGAATGTTTTCGATTTTACACAAGCGCAAACCTTATTTGTAAATGCACAGTCGGAAGTATTGAGAACAAAATATGATTATATCTTCAGAACGAAAATATTAGAATTCTATTTTGGAATGCCGATCACTCAAAATTAAAAAATCATGAAAAAGAGTACAAAATTTCTTTTAATAGGAGGTGTCGTAGCTGTTGTTGCCTTGTTGTTAATACTAAGTAAAAAAGGTGTCATCGGGAATAAAGACAAAGGAACTGAGGTAGAAGTAGCTCAGGCAAATCAGATGACCATTATTGAAACTGTTTCGGCAACCGGAAAAATACAACCGGAAGTAGAAGTGAAAATTTCATCCGAAGTATCGGGAGAGATTATTGCGCTGTCGGTTAAAGAAGGGCAGACAGTAAAAAAAGGCGACCTGCTGGTTAAGATCAATCCGGATTTATACGAATCGGGATTAAACAGAACGGTAGCGTCACTGTCTACATCAAAAGCCGGATTAAGCCAGGCGGAAGCACAGGTTAAGGAAGCGAAAGCCAACTATGAAAGAAATAAAAAATTATTTACCAAAGGCGTAATTTCCAAATCGGAATGGGATAAAATTGTTTCGGCCTATGAAGTGGCACAAGCGTCCAAGCAATCGGCTTATTACAGCGTTCAAAGTGCTTCGGCTACGGTAACAGAAGCAAGAGATAACCTCAACAGAACCACAATTTATGCACCGGTTGACGGAACGATCTCAAGACTGGATGTCGAATTGGGAGAACGTGTTCTGGGAACGCAGCAAATGGCAGGAACAGAGCTTTTAAGAGTGGCCAACCTGAATAATATGGAAGTTGAAGTGGATGTGAACGAAAACGATATTGTTAAAGTTAATATCGGGGATTCGGCAAAAATTGAAGTGGATGCCTACCTGAAAAAAGAATTTAAAGGTATTGTTACCAGTATTTCCAACTCGGCAAGTTCTACACTAACAGCCGATCAGGTAACGAACTTTAAAGTTAAAGTGAGAATATTAAAAGAATCGTATGAAGATCTGATTGCGGGCAAACCGGCAAATTTCTCACCTTTCCGTCCGGGTATGACTGCAACGGTTGATATTGAAACCAAGCGAAAAGAAAATGTTCTGGCAGTTCCGATTAGTGCTGTTGTAATGAAAACGGATACTATTTCCGGTAAAAAAGACGTACTGGAAGAACTGGAAAAAGAAGAGAAAGAAAAAGTAAAAGGATCAACAGATAAGAAATTCGAATGTGTTTTCGTAAAAATAGGCGACAAAGCCGAATTGCGTAAAATCAAGTCCGGCATTCAGGATGATACCAATATTGAAATTGTAAGCGGACTGAAAAAAGGCGATGTTATCATTGTAGGACCCTATACAACGGTTACCAAAGATCTGAATCCGGGTGATAGAGTGACTGTTAAAAAGGACGAGATTCCGGATAAGAAAAAAGATAAAAAAGTTTAGTTTTTTGATTGCCATCAGGAAGATTCCTGATAACCATTTTGCCACGAACTGTATAAATGTTTTAGCCATGAAGCTAAAAAGTATACGGTTCGTGGCAAAAAAATATAAACTATCTTTGCCAATAATTTTATCAGAATGACTTATATTTTAAATATTGAAACTGCCACAAAAAATTGTTCGATCACAATTGCAAAAAACGGAGAAACACTTGTTTCTATGGAAATTGCAGAAGAAGGCTATTCGCACGCAGAAAAACTTCATGTTTTCATTCAGGATGCTTTGGCAGAAGCCGGGCTTGGCTTTCAGGATTTAAATGCGGTAGCGGTAAGTCAGGGGCCGGGTTCATATACCGGGCTGCGCATTGGTGTTTCGGCTGCAAAAGGACTGTGTTATTCTTTGGGCATTCCACTGATAGCGGTGGATACTTTAGAAACGCTGGCAAGACAGCTCCGGATCGAAAACGGTGTGATTATCCCGATGATTGATGCCCGCCGTATGGAAGTATTTACAGCTGTTTTTGATAAATCGTTTGCCTGCTTACGAACTACTAAAGCGGAGATCATTACCGAAACGATCTATGAGGACATTAGGGAAACCATACATCTGGTTGGTGACGGTGCTGCAAAATGCAAGGAACTCCTAAACACGCCAGATTTTATATATCACGATGCAGTTATTTATCCTTCTGCTAAAGAAATGAGCAAAGTGTCTTTTGAGAAGTATAAAAAAAGCGACACTGTTGATGTCGCTTATTTTGAGCCTTTTTATCTAAAGGATTTTGTGATGACTACCAAGGCTGTTAAGCCGTAACGGTAACGAGTTTGCTGCTTTGTTCTAAAAGCTGGGAACTAACGGCTCCGAAATCCTGATTTTTTGTCCAGGCACGAATAGCAAAGTTTACATTTTTTTCACCCAACGTTTCAATAACTACTTCCGGAGCAGGCGTTTTTAATACATCAGGATGATTGTTGATCAATTCTTCCAGTTGTGTTTTGATGGCCCGTATGTCTGAAGTATAAGCCGTTGGAACCACTAAATTGGTTCTTCGGGTTGGTTTCTGCGAAAAGTTCTTGATTTTTCCATTCGATAAAATACCGTTCGGAATATAGATGATCTGATTTTGGGAAGTCAGTATTTTAGTCGAAAAAATCTGTATTGCGAGTACTTTTCCATTTTCTGCCTGAGCTTCAATCGTATCGCCCACTTTAAACGGCTTGAAAAGAATGATCAGGACACCACCGGAAAAATTGGATAAGGAACCCTGTAGCGATAAACCAACAGCCAAACCAATTGCTCCTAAAATAGCAACAAAAGAAGAGGTTTCGATTCCTAATTTTGAGATGACCGAAACAAAAAGCAGTATGCGCAATGCCCAGATCAAAAAGTCTAATAAGAACTTGATCAGCGTAGGCTCTAGCTCTCTTTTGGTCATGACCGTTTCGGCAATTTTCCGGATAAACTTAATTCCCCAGATACCGACAACCAGAATGATGACGGCGGAAATTACTTTTGGGGAATAGTCAAGGAGTACGTTGAGATAGTGAATGAAAAAGTTATTCATTTTTTCCATAGGGGGGCATATTTATTTAATTCTTAATTCGTTTAAAGTTGTTTCAACAGCGGTGGCAGGCAGTTTACAATTCCTGTTTTCACAAATATAAAACAGTAATTTTTTTTCGTCAAACCGATTCTGAAGAAAAGGTATTGCCGACGGTTGTCTGGAACCGGCAATAATAACATGCGGCAGGTATTCGGAGTGAACAGTTGCTAAAGCTTCCAGAGCATCAGGTCCGCAAACGGCCAGTTCTTTAGTGTCTTTTGATAGGTTCATCCACAGGTTCATCCAGTTCGAATAGGCCGAAGCATAATCAATATTCGGGATAAGGTGGTTGAGCATCTGCAGGGCAGTTTTTTCATAATATTCGTTATGAAACAGCGTGCTGAGGATGTAAAGATTATTAGCCATAACCGAATTGGAGGCAGGAATTACATTGTCTTCAATTTCATAATGAGCAGCAATTAACGCCGTGGTGTTTTTTGCTTTGAATAAAAAGAATTGCTGTTCTTCATTGTAGAAATGATCCAAACAATAATCGGTTAATTGTTTTGCATGCAGCAAATAAGTTTCTTCAAGGGTAGCCTGGTATAAAGCAATAAAAGCTTCTATTGTAAAGGCGTAATCTTCGAGAAATCCCACGATGGTACTTTTGCCGTTTTTGTAGGTGTGCCACAAATGGCCTTCTTCCGACCACATTTTGCCGGTAATAAAGGCGGCGTTTTTTTTGGCAATGGCAATATAGTGCGGATCGCCCAAAGCATTGTAAGCATCCACATATCCTTTTAGCATAATGGCATTCCACGAAGTCAGTGATTTGTCGTCCAGACGTGGTTTGGGACGTTTCTCCCTTTCGCTGAACAATAGCGATTCCCATGCTTTCTTTTTAGCCAGCAAGGCAGCTTCAGACAGGTTGAACTGCTCCGCAACTTCCTGAACAGACCGGTTCTGGATCAGCACATAATGATCGTGTTCCCAAAAACCGAATTCATTAACATTGAAAAGGGCTGCAAAAAGATCGAAATCTGCTGTTAATAAAGTTTGCAGCTGCTCTTTTGTCCAGACATAATAAGCGCCTTCTTCCAAAACGGCAATTTCATTTAAGCTGTCGGCATCCAGGGCAGCATAGAAGCCAAAATCAGGATTGCACAATTCCCTTTCCACAAAGGAAAGTGTTTTTTCAAGGACTTCTTTATATAAAGGATTTTTGGTTCGCTTGTAGGCTTCGGCATAAAGGCTTACCAGCTGACCGTTGTCGTAAAGCATTTTTTCGAAATGGGGAACATGCCAGCGCATATCGACCGAATAACGGGAAAATCCACCGCCTAACACGTCAAAAAGCCCGCCATGTGCCATTTTGGTCAGGGTCAGGTCTACAAAGTCCAGTAAGTCTGCCGAAGCAGTCTGGTAGCCATAACGCTGAAGAAACAGGTAATTGTTGGGCATCATAAATTTAGGTGCCCGGGCATAACCGCCATAATCCCAGTCGAAACTTTTGGACCACTTTTCGACCAGTGGTTTGATATGCTGCGGATTTTGAGCATCGCTATCGGCATTGGCATGGTTTACAAGACCTAAAAAGGAGAGGCCTTCATGCAGTTTTTCGGCATATTCAATTACTTTATCCGGATTGGTGCGGTATAAATTATCGAGCTGGCTCAAAATGTCCATCCAATTATCTTTCTTGAAATAGGTGCCGCCCCAAACGGGTCTTCCGTCCGGCAGGCAAACCACATTTAATGGCCAGCCGCCCTGTCCGGTCATAAGCTGTACCGCTTTCATATAAATAGCATCCACATCGGGACGCTCTTCACGGTCTACTTTTATAGCAACAAATCCGGAGTTCATTACGGAAGCAACCTCACTGTTTTCGAAACTTTCGTGTTCCATAACATGACACCAGTGACAGGCGGAATAACCAATACTGATGATGATAAGCTTATTTGCTTCTCTGGCAGCCGAAAGGGAAGTATCGTTCCAAGCTTTCCAGTGAATCGGGTTGTTGGCGTGTTGCAGTAAATAGGGGCTGGATTCGTATTGTAGTTCGTTCATAATTTTAAAAAAAGGCGTTCTCAAAGGAACGCCTGTATAAACTATTTTATTTCAAAAGTGAGTTTTAAATTTACTCTGAATTCGGTGACCTGATCGTCGTTAACCACTGCGCTGTGTTCCTGAACGTAAACGGAGCGTATGTGTTTCAATGTTTTGGAAGCTTCTGCTACGGCTTTTCTTGTAGCGTCTTCCCAACTTACTTCTGAACTGGAGAGCAGTTCGATAACTTTTAATACTCCCATAATTTGCTAGTTTTTAAGGTTATAGCTAATAAAGGTACAGTATTAAAGAATGAAAAACAACGATTTCGGCAGAATGTTAACCGTTTACCGCTTCAACTTTGATATCGTGATCGTGTAACATTTCTTTAAGCATGTTCTCGATACCGTTTTTCAACGTAAAGGTCGAAGACGGGCATCCGCTGCAGGCACCCTGTAAAATTACTTTTACACGTTTGTCTGTTTCGTCATAGGATTCGAAAATAATATTTCCGCCATCGGAGGCTACAGCCGGTTTTACATATTCGTCAAGAATGTTGATAATCTGCTGCGAAGTTACATCCAGGTTGTTGAAATACTCTTCTTGCTGTTTCTCGTGATTAGCTGTTTTAACGATCTGACTTTCGTCGATGATTGTTTTGCCTTCTTCAATGTAATTCTTAATGAAGGTACGTACTTCCTGAGTGATTTCCTGCCATTCGTTAATTTCATATTTAGTGATGGAGATATAATTCTCATCAAGGAATACCTCTTTTACAAAAGGAAGTTTGAACAATTCTTTGGCAAGGGGAGAAGCCGCCGTTTCGTCAATATTTTTAAACTCCACACTTGTTTTGGTCAGTAATTTGCTGGCAACAAATTTTAAAACCGACGGGTTTGGAGTGGTTTCCGCATAAACGGTTACCGGAATTTTTTTGTTTTTATTTTCATCAATGTTGATGATCTTGCCGCCTTTGTCAACAAAGGTTTCGATCTGTTCGGCAAGCAATTCTTTTACCTCATGCCATTCCACAATAGAATATTTTTCAATTGCGATAAAATTTCCTGAGATATATACCGTTTTTACAAAAGGAAGATAGAATAATTGTTTGGCCAAAGGGGATGCTGCCGTTTCGTCAATATTCTTAAATTCAAAACTTTCGCTCTTTGTGATGAAATCCGGAAATTCAAATTTTACAATGGCCGGGTTTTGCGTATCTCGTATTGTTACTTTTAACATTTTTTTTGTGATTTTTTGCAAATTTAACGAACATATATCGTTTGAATAAGTATATTTGGAAATTTTAAAGGAAAAATTAACATTAAGGCGTTGTTTTAACGTTAAAATAAGGATAAGGATTAATCATTTATAACCAGTTATAGCCAATGAAGAAGCTCTACTTTTTAGTGGTCTTGTTATTATCAATTACGGCATTTGCACAACCCATTACCGTTAATACGAATACGTATACTGTTCCGCAGTTAGTGCAAGACGTGTTGATTAATTCGCAGTGTGCTCAGGTTTCAAATATTACCTGGAGAACCGGTAATACAAACGGGCAGAACTCTGAGAACGGCATCGGTTTTTTTCAAAATACCAATGCTGGTTTTCCAATTCAGTCCGGAGTTATTTTAAGTACCGGTAGAGCCATGTCTGCTCCCGGTCCGAATACCGGAAATTTAAGTGAAGGGGTTAATTCCTGGACAGGAGATGCCGATCTGAAAGCGCAGATGGTTGCTGCAGGAGTAGTGAACAATGCCTTTGTTTATAGAAATGCTACCTATCTGCAATTCGACTTCGTTCCTTTAACCGATAGTTTTAGTTTCGAATTTTTATTTGCTTCCGAAGAGTATGGAACATATCAGTGTAACGGGGATTATGCTGATGCTTTTGCGTTTATATTGACCAATACAGTTACCGGTCAGGTTACCAATCTGGCAGTTGTGCCGGGTACCTCAACACCGATTTCTTCCCTTACAATTAAAAATCAGTTGTACAATGCTATCTGTGTATCCCAGAATCAGGGATTCTTTGGAGCATATTACCCGGAAAACGGTTTTCCGCCTGCTCCCATTAACTATATGGGAAGAACAATTCCAATGACGGCATCTTCTACCGTTGTTCCGAATACGCTGTATAAAATTAAAATGGTAATTGCCGACGGAACCGATACAGGGTTTGACTCTGCGGTATTCCTTAAAGCGGGAAGTTTTAATGTTGGACAGGCTACTTTGGGCGGAGATTTAACAATCGACAATTTAGCGGCATTGTGTCCGGGTGAAATCAGAACTTTAGATACAGGATTGAATCCTGCTTTTTATACTTTTCAATGGACCTTAAACGGACAGAATATTCCGGGTGCTACCGGAGCTTCTTATGGTGTTTCTGCTCCTGGTGTTTATGGGGTGATTATTAATAATAACGGTGGATCTTGTATCCAGCAGCCTACACCTATTACCGTTGAAGCATTCCCACCGATTGCAGCGGGTAATCCGGTCGATCTGACAAAATGTGGTGACGGAACAACTCCGGTTCCCTTTAATTTAAATGATAATTATGCTAATATTTTAGCGGGTCTTGATCCGAGTACAATTATTACCTATCATACCAGCCTTGCCGATGCGGAAATAGGAGCGAACTATATCCCGAATCCTGCAAATTATCCAACTGCTGTAACTATTCCGATTTTTGTGAATATTTCAACAGGGGAAAATTCCTGTTATGTTATCAGACAATTTAATTTGAATGTAATTTCCTGTACAGCCGATCCTGTTACCCCAGGTGATATGCGTGCTTGTGATGTTAACTCGGATAATACAGAAATATTTGATTTAACGGAGCAAAATACCACGATATTAGGAGGGCAGTTAGCTGCAGATTATACCATTACTTATCATACCAGCCAGGCCAATGCCGATGCTGATATTAATCCTATAACCCCGGCAAATGCTTTTCCAAGTTCAGGACAGACAATTTATGTTCGTATGGAAAAAGTGTCGGATCCTATTGTTTATGGAACAACGTCATTCCAGTTAATTCTTGTGGCGTTGCCAACAGCAACGATTTCCGGTCCGAACGGAATCTGTTCAGGTCAGGCAACTATTGTGTTTTCAGGACCTGCCGGAGCTACCGTTCATTATACTGCAGACGGTAACCCGGCAGACGTTACGCTGGATGCTACCGGTAACGCAACGGTAACAACTCCTCCGGTAACTGCAGATACTACTTATACTTTAGTAAGTGTTGATTCTAATGGTACACCAAACTGTCATAATACGTTAACCGGAAGTGTAACGATTGTATATTACGGATTACCAACGGCTACCATCAGCGGGGCGACAACAATCTGTTCGGGTGACACAGCGGTGTTGACCTTTAACGGTACACCAAATGCTGTAGTTACCTATACCAATGGTACGACCAATGCGACAGTAACCTTAGACGGTACCGGAGCAGGAAGTGCAACAGTTGGTCCGTTAACGGCTACAACTACTTACGATTTAGTGAGTGTTGCTGTTGCAGGACCACCGGCTTGTTCACAACCACAAACAGGAAGTGCTACGATTACTGTAAAAACATTACCGACAGCTACGATCAGCGGACCAGCTTTAGTATGCTCCGGCAGTACTGGTGTGGTAACGATTAACGGTACACCAAACGCTATCGTTACGTATACAGACGGTACGACAACTTATACCATCGCTTTAGATGCAGCGGGTACGGCTACCTTTACAACGGCGCCATTAACAAACCCGACGACTTATACTTTAACCAGTGTTGTAACTACTGATGTACCGGCTTGTACAAAAGCCTTAACCGCTTCGATTACTATCGGTATCCAGCCATTACCAGTTGCTACGGTAACCGGACCAGCTTCAGTATGTTCCGGCAGTACAGCAGAAATTGTGTTTAACGGTACGCCAAATGCTACCGTGACTTATACTACTGATGGCGGTACTACTACACAAACGGTTACCCTTAACAGTTCCGGAACAGCTACGGTAACTTCACCGGCATTAACCGGCCCGATTACTTACCAGCTAATCAATGTTGCCTCTAACGGTACACCAGCTTGTAGCCAGCCACAAACCGACAGCCATACGGTAACTACCGTTGTGGCTCCAACAATCAATAACCCGGGTGTATTGGAAGTATGTGATGCTAATAACGACGGCTTCGAAACCTTTAACCTGAGTACTGTAATTCCTCAGATAACAGGTGGTGATCCGAACTTAACCGTTACTTTCCATGAAACCCCGCAAGATGCGCAGTTAGGAAACTATCCTATCACGATGCCATTGTATACGAACATTAACCCGAACACACAGATTCTGTATATCAGAGTGGTGAATACCGGTGTTAATGCCTGTGCTTCCTTTACAACCCTTACTTTGGTTGTAAACCCACGTCCGATCATTGCACCAGTTGTAACGGATTATGTATTGTGTGAAACCAGTACTCCGGGCGACGGCTTTGAAGTATTTAACTTAAACACTAAAGATACTGAAGTAATTAACGGACAACCAGGCGTTACCGTTACGTACTATACCAATCAGGCAGATGCCTTAGCTGGAAATAATGCTATCGTTACCCCGGGAACGTATACCAATGCGACCAATCCGGAAACGATCTGGTACCAGTTGAAAAACATACACGGTTGTATCGCAGTAGGCTCATTCAAACTAATGGTTAACCCATTACCGGTTGTGCCAATGCCAGTACCGGCTTACTCATTATGTGACTATACCGGACTACCATTACATGAAGAATTTGATTTATCGACTAAGATTCCGGAAATCATCGGAACCACAACAGGATTGAATGTAACGTTCTATTTCAGCCAGGCAGATGCTCAGGCAGGAGTAGCCGGTACCGAATTACCATTGTTGTATACCAACCAAGTACCTACAGTACAAACCATTTTTGTACGTGTAGAAAACACCACCACACATTGCTTTAGCGTAACAGCTATGGATTTACGAGTAGAACCGCTTCCGGTTTTAGTCATGCCAACAGCAGCCGTGATGGTATGTGATACCAACAGTAACGGCTTTAGCAGCTTTGACCTGACGGCTTTAATTCCGAACATGTTAAACGGAGAGCCAAACGTAGCGGTAAGCTTCTACGAAACCCAGACCAATGCAGAAAACGGCTTAGACCCTATTACAACGAACCCTTACGACAACATTAACCCGTTCACCCAAACCCTATGGGTATTGGCCACCAACACGGTTACCGGTTGTAAGAGTGTTTACTCGTTCAACCTTCAGGTAAACTCCGCACCGGAGATCCCTACGTTGATTGACTTAACCAAATGTGATGAAGACAATAACCCTCATGACAACCAGACCTATTTTGACCTGACGGTACAAACTCCGATCCTGTTAACGGCGCAAACCGGTCCTGCAACAGACTATGAAGTACGTTACTTTGTATCTCAGGCATTTGCCGAGGCAGGAACACCGTTTATCGTGAGTGATGCTAACTTTATGGGAACAGACGGTCAGGACATCTGGGTACGTATCAACAACCTGGTAACAGGCTGTCATAACATCACGCGCTTCAAATTACATGTGAACAGTCCGTTACTGTTAACCCAGCCGGATCAGATCACCAAATGTGATGAAGCCTTACCAAATGACCAACGCACAGAATTTGACTTAACCATCAGAGAAAACCAGATCACAGGCGGAGCAACAGGTTATACCTTTGCTTACTATGCCAGTACGGTTATTCCACCAGCTGCGGGTACTTTAATTACCACTCCTACAGCTTATACGAACACTGCTACAGCCCAATCGATCGTGATTGGCGTGACCAGCAACGAAGGCTGTACGAGCTATATTCGTATGACGATCCGTGTAACTCCGTTACCGGAACCGAAATTCGATCCGCAGCCAATAGTAACCTGTGATGATGCTTATCCAAACGATGGTATCACCACTGTAGATGTGACAGTTAATGCAACCTATATCCAAAACGGAGACCCTACTTATGTATTGACCTACCATGCGAGTCAGGCCGATGCAGAAGCAGGAGTAAACCCAATTGCTACACCAACCAACTGGTCTAACCAGGATGCTAACGGAAACGCGCTTCAAAGCGTATGGATCCGCGTAACTACGGCTCCGGCAAGTGCGGCAGACAGATGCTCTTTAGTAGTAGAACAACCAATCGTGGTAAACCCATTACCGGCAGTTGGTCCGATGACTACGTATTACCTGTGTCAGCCAGGTACCAGCGGCAGTGGCATCTTTGATCTAACCACCAAAGACCCGCAAGCCTTGGCAGGTCAGAACCCGGCCGACTTTACGGTAACTTACCATGAAAGCCATGCCGATGCCCAGAACAATACCGCTATTATCACTACGCCATCGAATTACCCGTATACGAATGTAATTCCGGCGAAAGTTATCGGTGTTCGTATTGTGAACAATGCAACAGGATGTGTGAACACAGCCTTCTTTGAACTGTTAGTAGAAGAGGAAGCGACCGCCACGGCTCCGGATCCTGCAGATACAACAGTTTGTGATGAAGACGGCACGAACGATGGCTTCCATACCTTTGACCTTACAGACTTATTGGATGCTCAGATCATGAACGGTCAGACCAATCCGGATTATGTGATTCATTATTATGCCAATGCCCAGGATCTGATCAATAACAACCCGATTCCAGCCAGTACAAACCCGGCGGATAACGGACATGTTATTTTCACCAATACGATTGCTTACCAGCAAACGATAATCGCTCAGGTTACCCATACGACAACCGTTTCCGGCTGTCCTGCAAATGTAGATGTGATCCTGGTTGTTAACCCGCTACCGGAACCAACACCAAACGGCGGATTTGTATGTATTGACCAGGAAACCGGAACAGTACTAAGCACCCATATCATCAACAGTGGCCTGGATGCAGCGACTTACAGTTTTGAATGGTTTGATGGCACAACGCTAATTGCAGGAGAAACCGGACCGACATTAGAAGTGAACCACCCGGCGACTTACTCAGTGGTAGCTACAAACATTGCTACAGGATGTCAGAACCTACCGGTATCGGTAACGGTAACCCAATCGGAACCGGCAGCAGTTACAGCTTATGTATCGAATGCGTTTACCGATAACCAGACCATTACGGTTGAAGCGATCGGAATCGGAGAATATGTTTACCAATTGGATGAAGGCGATATTCAAACGAGCCCTGTATTTGAGAACGTAACCCATGGTTCCCATACGGTAACGGTATATGACAATAAAGGTTGTGCGAGTGTAACGATCCCTGTAACGGCGATCAACTATCCGCATTACTTTACTCCAAATGGTGATAATTACCATGACACTTGGAATATTGGCGATTTAGAGAATGATGCAAGCGCAAAAATTTATATATTTGACCGATACGGAAAATTATTAAAACAGATCAAACCATCAAAAGTTACGGGTTGGGATGGAACGTTAAACGGTCAGCCGTTACCATCTACGGATTACTGGTTTACAGTGACCTATACCGAACAAGGACAATTAAAAGAATTTAAAGCCCATTTCTCATTAAAAAGATAACTCATGAATATTTTTAAAAAACGTTATTTAGTTTTAGCATTATTTTTATCACAAATGTCTTTCGCACAGGAAGGGATTGCAGTTTATTCAGATTATTTATCGGATAACTATTATTTGATACACCCATCAATGGCGGGAGCTGCTAATTGTGGTAAAATAAGATTAACAGCCCGACAACAATGGTTTGGGCAGGATGATGCTCCGGCATTACAAACTTTGAGTTTTAATACCAGCGTTGGAGAACAGTCCGGTATTGGTATTATCGCTTTTAATGATAAAAATGGGTATCATTCTCAAGTGGGAGGGAAATTGACTTATGCACACCACATCCGATTTTCAAGAGGTGTAAACGACTTGAATCAGTTATCTTTCGGTATGAGTGCAGGGTTAGTACAAAGTACTTTAGATGAGTCTAAATTCGGTCCTGAGTTTGATCCGATTATTGACGGAGGAATGAAACAGAAAGATTCTTATTTTAATGTTGATTTAGGGGCTTCATATCATTTCTTGGATTTCTATACGCATTTCACTGTTAAAAATGCCGTATCGAATAAAAGAGATATCTATACAGATGTGGAAAGCGATAACCTTAGAAAATACTTATGGAGTGCAGGTTATGTTTTTGGAAACAGAGATAACGGCCTGTCATGGGAGCCATCTTTCATGTTACAGTATGTAGATAAAACAAAAGAGAAAACGTTTGATATCAACCTGAAAGTTTATAAAGAAATGGATTTCGGTAAACTTTGGGGAGGATTGTCTTATAGAAGAAGTTTTGACGGTGCTCAATATGTGGCCGACAACAGTGTGAGTGATCAGAAGTTGCAATACATCACGCCGATTGTTGGTGTGAATTATAAAAACTTTATGTTTGCGTATACCTATTCTCACTTAACTGGAGATGTTAAGTTTGATAATTCAGGATTTCACCAGATCACATTGGGTATTAATCTTTTCTGTAAAAGAGAACCATACGATTGTAACTGTCCTGCAGTTAATTAATTATAAAGAGATTATTAATTCCGTCCCGATTTTATTCGGGACGATTTTTTTTGAGATAGTATGATCATTAAAGAAGTCAGAGGGAAATACCCTCAAATCCCGGAAGATTGTTATGTAGCGGAAAACGCAACTATTGTCGGAGAAGTTACATTTGGAAAATCATGCAGCGTTTGGTTTAATACGGTGATCAGGGGTGATGTGAATTTTATCAGTATAGGCGATAAGGTGAATATCCAGGACGGTGCAGTAATACACTGTACGTATGAAAAGCATCCGACCATTATCGGGAATAACGTTTCTATAGGCCATAACGCGATCGTACACGGCTGTACGGTTAAAGATAATGTCCTGATAGGTATGGGAGCCATTGTGATGGATAATTGCGTTATAGAGAGCAATTCTATCGTTGCGGCGGGTTCTGTGGTTACGCAGAATACGGTTGTGGAATCCGGGACCATTTATGCAGGTGTTCCGGCTAAGAAAGTTAAAGATATTAATGCCTCCGATTTTGCCGGTGAAATTGAACGGATTTCGAATAATTACGTCATGTATTCAAGCTGGTTTAAATAGCAGGCTTTAAATAGTATAAAAAAAGGCACTTCATTGAAGTGCCTTTTTATTTTTTAATGACCGATTACAACACATTTATTGTTGAAAGTAGGGCAAACAGCATTCATGGTTGGTGAACCCGGGCAGATGCCTAATTTTGTAGCACTAACAGTAGTGTCGTTAACCGGACATGGCGTGCACATCATAAGCGTACTGGTAGCAGTTGTATCTGCTTTTCCTCCGTTTAACTGGCTTGCCTGATTTGAATTTAAACGACTGATCGTCATTTTATCTAAACTTAATTTTAGGTTTTTCTTTTTCATGATTTGAATTAAAAAGGGTTTACTGTAAAACATTTTCTTTGTGATGAAGAAAATGTACTTTTAAAAGTCAGGCAAACCGTATTCGCAACGGGTCTGTTACGACTGACTTACTTGTTTGCCTGATTAGCGCTTAAACGCCTGATTTTTATTTGTTTTAAATTGATGTTGGATTTAATTCTTTATAATTGGGAATTAAAATCCTCCTCCGATACATTTTTTCTGTAAGGATGCACATGCTGTATTGAAAGTCGGACAAACGGCATTCATAGTTGGCGAACCCGGGCAGATGCCTAATTTTGTAGCACTAACAGTAGTGTTGTCAACCGGACATGGTGTACACATCATAAGTGTGCTGGTAACGGTAGTGTCTGCACCACCGTTTAACTGACTTGCCTGGTTAGAGTTTAAACGACTGATTGTCATTTTGTCTAGACTTAATTTTAAATTCTTTTTTTTCATAATTAAATTGATTTATTTATTGGTATTTGACTAATAAGCTTATAATTGGGTAATGCATTTCTTTTGAAAAGACTGGCAATTACTGGTTAATCCGGGGTCGGTCGGGCAAATAGAACCACATTGTGTACGTGCCGTTGCTACAGTACCTGTATCGCCCGGACAGGGAGAGCAGATATTCGTGAGTGTAGTGTTTGCAACACCACCGTTTAACCGGCTTGCCTGGTTGGAGTTCAGACGGCTGATCGTCATTTTGTCTAAACTTAATTTCAGATTCTTTTTCTTCATAATTAGTACTGGGTGTTATGGTAGGTATAAACAATAAAAGGACATGAAATGTCCTTTTATTGTTTTATTGGCTAATGCATTTTTTGTTAAAACTTGGGCAAACCGCGTTCATTGTTGGTGAATCAGGGCAAAGTCCTAATTTTGTAGCATTTATTGAAGTGTCATTTGGACAAGGTGTACACATTAATAGGGTACTGGTAACAGTTGTGTCTGCTTTTCCGCCATTTAACTGACTTGCCTGATTTGAGTTTAAACGACTAATAGTCATTTTATCTAAACTTAACTTTACGTTTTTTTTCTTCATAATCTAAATAAAAAATGTATAACGGTTAGATTTATTGTAATCGGTTGTATCCAAATGTAAGAAAAATTTACATGTTTGTTTTTTATTTTTTAGTTAAATTATGTTAAAGTTTAATATTAAGTTTTGTGTAATGTTTTATATGGTGATTTTAATGTAATAAAACAATGAAACCTTATTTTAAGCGGGCTAAGGAAGATTTGTAATATTTATGTAAGAAAAAATAGCAAACTAATTCATAGGTTCTGTTTTTAGATTTAAACAGACGGTTCATAAACATGTGGATGTGACTGGACAAAAAGTCATCAATATTGATATTTAAATTGTTATTTTCTCGCAATATTTGAATTTCCTGAACGGTCGCGGCAATGTTCTCCTGTTTGCTGTTTAACAATGCTAAAAGCGGAGCGTGATTCAGCTCTTCACCCGATTGGGTCATAAAAGCCTCTATCTTTTCCCGGTGGTTCCGGTATTTCGTGTCCAGCTGTCTTTTAAGGAATTTGGAAGATCCGTATTCCTTTTCAAAAGCTGTTTTGAGCCGATCCATAAAATTTTCTTTTTCACCAATTGTAAACCGGAAACTTTCCAGAAAAGCGTCAATGCCTCTAAGGCTGAACAGCCATCTTAATTCATCGCCTTCTTCTCCTTCATCAATTAAATCCAGAATGTTAAGGATCATTTCGCTGTCGTGATGGAAAATCTTTTCCGAAAGATCCATGGAATTTTTGCCATAGCGCTCTATTTCCCTTTCATAAGTTTCGTTCTGAATTTTCCAGATATAATGCTGTTCGGTGAACTTTTGCAGGTAAGGCGCTAATGCCGTAATAACGCTGTTCAGGTTGTTAGTGTCGGTGCAGTGGAAGCGAAGCCGTAAATGATGTTTGGGATCCGTATAACGAATGAAAAACCATTTGTCGATAATCTTTTCTTCCATTAGTCTTTCGGCTACCGGCTTAACCATTTCCAGTAGGATGTGTTCGGTTGTTTTTATTCCGGTGTATATTTTATAGTATAGCCATTTATCGCCAATAATAAAATTCTTTTGGAGTGTATTAGTCATGCTTCAGTTTTTTATTATAGTAGGATATTACAATTTGATTCGAATAGGTTTCGTTGTGCTGCTGGTTTTTTACAACTTGTTTCTCATTAAACAGAAACTCTTTCAGCTGGAACTGCTGTAAGGTTTCGGCTGCTTTTAAAAGCATTTTGATGGAGTCGGTATTCCTGAAGTTAATCACTAGCTCATTATCTCCCTGTATCAGTTTAACATATTGCGGTATTTTGTGGGCTTCGGTAATCTCGGCTGTCTTCTTTAAGATTTCGGTGTTGTCTGTGATTTTATAAAGTTTTTCAAACACGGATTTTTTGATGTTCCAGGTGGCTTCCTGCAGGATCAGGTTTTTGTATTCAATGCGGGGCATATGATCCAGCCCGTTGAAAATCTGATTCAGGAAAAACGGAAGGTTTCTTTTTCCCTGCGTTTGCAGGTCGCATAAAAAGTGATATATAGGCAGGGAGTTGTTGCTGTAATTGTGGGCATTCGTTAAACGGGGAATCACTTCTTTGTTGTGCTTTTTAGAGCGCAGGAGGATGTTTCCGTCATTTTTAACGGAAAGGTATAAATCGTCCAACGGAATTTGATTTTCGGCGTTTAAAGTCGATTTTCCAAGATATGGAATTTCGTATTCCCGGAAACTGGGTCTTGACAGGATGTTGCCGGTCCGGGATTCCGGAAGGTGGATTATCTCGGCTAAAATCTTGTCGCTGTTTATCTGGGATTCGGTGTCGATGATCTGCTGGGAATGCTCTCTTAAAACATCGTCTCCGTGGCAGAAACGGCCAATAAGGTTGGCGGCACTTGAATTGCCGGTACCGGTGAATGTGATTTTTTGCTGTCCGTCAATATTGATTACTTCAATCAGTGTTGCCATGGTGTCCGGCAGGTCGTCCCAATTTTCCTTAAAGCTTTTAACATCGTCATCTGTCAGGCGTATCGGCTGGTTCTTTGACGTTGCTTCCATTAATTTTTTCTGGAAAATAAGATCAAATGGCGACCATTCGAATTTCATGTTTTCCGACTGGCCTTCATTGGTGAAAACCAAATCGTCAATTAGCGTGTTAATGTCGGCATTATTGATCTCTTTGTATAACAAACCGGTTTCTGAATCTAAGGCCAGAGAAAGCGGCACTTCGCTTGTTTCGTAACGCTCCCGGAAGGAATCGGCAAACTTCTTTAAAATAGGATTGTAATATTGTGAGGTGATTTTGTTTAAAAAGGTCAGTCCTTCTTTAACGGAATCGGCTATTCCGGTACTTAAATAGTTGGTGTCATGGGTAATGAACATGTCGGTTTGAAACATGTATTTTAAGTTGATCTCCGTACCGATCTGTTCCAGCGATTGTGCTATTTCCAGGTATTTTTGCGGGTCATTGCCTATCGATTTGTCAAGTCCGGAAAGGTCGTTTCCTACTTTTTTCAGGGTTTTGTATGTCGGACTTTCGGAATCAATTTCTTTTAAAGTGCTGCATAGGGAATCCAGATAGGAGTCGCCGGTCACCGACGGTTCTAATTTGCTTACCAGGATCTGGTTGTATATCAGCTCATCAATAAAATCTTTTGCGTCTTCATAGGTAACCTCTTCGTCAACGATGGCCTGAGCCAAACCGGAAGCGTGTATGCCCTGTTTGGAGAGCGCTAATATTTTTTCTAAATAGTCCGATTTTGTTACGGCAATTAAATGATGCTCCCTTTTTCCGTTAATGTATTTGTATTCTACATAACGGATCTGGTCGCCTACACTATATATTGTAGAGTTGGGGTAAAACAACAGCTGGTCGGTTATGTTTTCGGACTTTAAAATGTCCTGCGACAGGGAAACCAGGTAGTTCATGTCCAGACGGGAATGTCTTTTGTGCTGGTCAATTGCTTTGAGGGTGATGTTGGTCTCTTCGGCAAAATCTCCGGTGGTCAGTCCTGCAAAAAGACCGAAAGGAGTAGGTCTTGTTGCCATTCTGGAAATATATTTTAAGAACGAATTTTTTAGGCGCTCCACTTTTTTGGGATCGTTAATTTTTCCGGCTTCCCATTTTTTGAGTTCATCGTAAAAAGCAGGTGAGGCTAAAAATAGTGCTTCCGCAATTACCGGATTGGTCAGGATGTCTTTGTATTGCTCATCGGTAATGGTTTCGTTGCCGGTGAATTTGCGATAGAAATCGAGTGAAAGCAGTGGTGTTCTAAGTACAAACTGTGGAAAATTATGATAGGTTGTATTGGCCATTTTTTTAGTTTAACATTAAACATTCATCCCAGGTATTGTCCTGATCGGAAAGGAAATCGATCATCGATAACCCGATGCCGGCAACGCCTTCCAGTAAGGTCAGGTCGCTTTGCCAGATCTCTTCTTTTGCTTTCCATTTTTTAAAGCCGGCATAACCGTCTTCGTGTATTGCCATTTTCAGACCGTCTTCAATCCAGAAGCGGGAAGTTTCAAGGAATTGTTCGTCGCCCGTTTCGCGGTATATGCGGTTGAAAATTTTTGCTGCTCCGAAGGAACCGTGGCAAATGCCGGGATCCATGATCCGGCTGTCTTCATAGGATGTTCTCTTTGCTGCATGTTCGAAGATGGTAAGTACTTCTTTTTTCATCGTTTCATCTTCCAGGCAGCCTGCCGCTTCCCACAATGCCAGTGCAATACCCAGATCGCCGTAACACCAGGATAAACGGCTGTATTTGCTTACTTCTCCTTCATCGCTCACCCAGTTCGGGAACATCGAATATGGATTGTCTTCCCGGTTTTTCTGTTCTAAAAGATACTTGGCATTGCCTCTTAACAACGGTTCTACTTTTGAACGGAAAGCTTCAAACTTGTGCAGTTTGCAGAAGAATTTCAGGAAGCTCGCCATTCCGTGTGATAAGCTTAGGTTGTATGCTTTTTCATTGGTTTCATAATTGAGAATGGTGAGCCATTTTATGGTTTCCTTTTCTTTTATCGAATAGCTGTCTAACAGGTCAATAACCTCAACAACATAATTGCTGTATTGTTGCTTTAAAGCGTCAGATTTGGTATTTCTGTAGCGATTCAGGAAATAATAGGCTATGCCTATTGCGCCGTGTAAAAAGTCGTAGTTTTTTAGCTGCATGTTTCGCATCATTTCCGAATGCAGGTAGGTATCCATTGGCGATAACAGGTCGTCATTATCGTTATCGATAAAACCTTCCTGTTCCAAATGGTCAATTACCCACGCCATGCCCGAAATCCCGGTACAGTAAGTCGGATAGTTGTAGCCGTTGTTCATTTTTTCAAGACATTCCATCAGGATATCTGAAGCAACATCAGAATACTGGTCATCCTGAACCAGGCGGGAATAGTAAAAAAGGAATAATGTTAAACCGGAACTGCCCACTAAAACACCGGTATCGGTTTCGTGCTGGTATTTTTCCGCAATGGCCTGGTAGATTTCCTGAAGTTTCGCGTATAGGTCGTTTTTAAGCATATTTTTCTTAAATATTTGAGATAAGTCTAATGGTTTTCGGCTTAACATTTAAGAATGGCAGCCAAACAAATTTAGAAACAAATAATGAAAGAAAAAACTTAAAAATGTAATTACTGCAATAAAAAGCTGTAGCAGGTGAGGAGTTTGTTGCTTTTTTGTATTGAAGCCTTATAAAATATAATGGTTTGGCTCTTTTGTTGCAAAATGTTTTTGAAATCGATTTTAGAAATCGGTTTCAAAAACATTAGCTGAAAAGCCGGATATATTTTTAAGCACCTGCGATTTGTAATTGGTATAAAACAGGTGGGTGCTTTCTGCTTCGGTAGTATTGAGCAGGTTGTTTTGTTTCAGTACATTTTTAGTTTGTCTGGCAACCGCTTCCCCGGAATCAATGATCTTAATATGAGCCGGAATGATTTCTTTTATCTGTGGCAAAAGGAAAGGGTAGTGCGTGCAGCCAAGCACCAGGTAATCAATATTGGCTTCGACCATCGGTTTAAGATAGGTTTTGAGCAGTTCCTTGATCTCGTCCGATTCCAGATCGCCATTTTCAATTAACTGTACCAGTCCGTAACCAACCTGTTCGATGATGTTGATGTGCTTGTAATTGGCAACCGTTTTATGAAACAGTTCGCTGTTCAGGGTGCCTTTGGTTGCTAATATGCCTATGGTTTCTGTTTTGGTTTGATTTGCGGCCGGTTTTATGGCCGGTTCAATACCAATGATAGGAACGCTGTATTTTGCCCTTAATTCCTTAATGGCGTTCGTTGTGGCCGTATTACAGGCAACCACAATCAACTTGCAGTCGCGTTCCAGTAAATAATCTACGTTTTTGCAGCTCAGGCGTATAATGTCTTCTTTGGTTCTTTGACCGTATGGAGCGTTTTTACTATCGGCTAAATAGATAGTATTTTCGTTGGGTAAAAGCTGATGTACTTCTTTCCAGATGGAAATTCCTCCAACACCGGAATCAAAAAAGCCTATTGGATTTTTATTACTCATTACACAAATATAAAAAAAAACTGCCCTCATTATAAGGGCAGTTTTTATTTTTTAGCTTTAATTTATTATTTAAAACCTAATTCTTTTTTAACGTCAGCTGATAAATCCGGACCATCAGCAAGGATAACACCACTTCCATCTGTAGAATCTAAAACATATTGGTATCCTTTTGCTTTAGCAACTTTTTGGATAGCAGCTCTTGCTTTTTCCATGATTGGTTTTACAAGATCAAGTTCTTTTTGTTGTAATTCTTTTCCAGCATTTTCTCTGTACTGTTGGATTCTCTGACCCATATCCTGCATTTCTTTAGAACGTGTTTCGTTGATAGCTTCCGTTACAGTTGCAGCTTCTGACTCATATTTTTTTAATTTGGTTTGATACTCACTAACCATAGTTTTATATTGTGCATCGTATGTCTCCCCAATTTTTTTCACTTGAGCCTGTGCCGTTTTCATGTCAGGATAGTTTGTCATCAAATCACTTACGTTGATGTGAGCAACTTTTGCCTGTGCAGAAATTGTTTGACTCGCACCAATGAAAAGTGCAGCAGCGATAAGTAAAGTTTTTAACTGTTTCATTGTTTTAGGTATTTAATTTAATTTTCTGATTTATTTTCTGATGATTTATTTTTTAATTTCTCTTCTCTGTCTTTTTTAGCTTTTTCGCGGTCTTCCAGTATTTTTTTCTTTCTGTCTTCCAAAGCTTTTTTTCGTTCGTCCAGTTTTTGCTGACGCTCCTGAGCTAATTTGTCTTTAGCATCCTGTTGTTCTGTTTTAACATCGCTTTTAGGCTCTTCGCTTAAAGGCGTTTGTGCTGCCGGAACCTGTTTTTCGCCTTCTTTCGGAGCTGCAGGTGCTTTTGGCTGTGCTTTATTGGCATTTCTTTCGTCAAGTATTTGCTGACGTCTGTCCGCCTGTTCTTTCTTTTTCGCTTCCAAAGCGGCTTTACGTTCGTCTAATTTCTGCTGACGTTCTTCGGCCAGTCTGGCTTTTGCATCCTGTTGCGCCGTTGGAGCGGTATTTTCTTCGCCTTCTGCTTTCGGCTGTGCTTTATTTGCTTTTCGTTCGTCTAATAACTGCTGACGTTTTTCCAGCTGTTCCTGTTTTTTAGCTTCCAAAGCAGCTTTTCTGTCTGCAATGATCTTGTCACGGGCAGCTTTACGTTCGTCAATTTTTTTCTGACGTTCCACCTGATCCGGATTGGCACTGTCCATATCTTCCTTACGTTCCTGTGCTTCCAGTTCTTTAAGCTGTTTTTTATTCATCTGTTCTTTTTTCTGAGAACGGGTCAATACTCTTAAAACCTGGTCGCTGATGTCAAAACGCTGCGCTGCAAAAAGCATCGTCAGATCGGAGGCTTTGTCAAAAACAAAATCATATTTCTTTGCTTCGGCTATATCCTGAACGGCATTGAAAACCTGATCCTGTATTGGTTTAACCAACATGGTTTTTTGTGTCATCAGATCTCCCTGAGGACCAAAACGTTTTTGCTGGTAATCCAGCATTTCATTTTCAAGGAACCGGATTTCGTCTTCACGTTCGGAGATCAATTCCTTCGTCAATAATACTTTTTCAGTTTTTAAACTTTCTTTAAGCTTATTGATTTCATTTTTTTTAACTTCAATTTCTTGTTTCCAAGTCTGCGCCTTTAATTCCAGTTGGTTTTTTGCTTCGGCATATTCCGGAGCTTTCTCAAGAATATATTCCATATCAATGTAACCTATTCTGATACCTCTACTTTGCGCATTTGCCGTTAAATTAGCAAACGTTACAAGTGCAATTAAAAAATATTTTCTCATAACATTAATTAAATATTATTTTTCAACTATCGTGCCAAACTTTTTTAAAACTGTTGTCCAATGATAAAGTGCGTTTCCCATCCATTTTTCTGTGTTTGTCCCGGAAGGGCGTCAAAACCATAACCGAAATCAATACCCAATAATCCGAATGCCGGCATAAATACTCTTAATCCAAATCCTGCAGAACGTTTCAGGTCAAAAGGATTGTAGGATTTGAAAGAGTCAAACGATGCTCCTGCTTCTAAGAAGGAAAGGGCATAAATTGACGCTGACGGATTCATTGTAATCGGGTAACGCAATTCTAATGAAAATTTATTATAAATCGTTCCTCCGGATTGTTGCCCTTTTTGAGGACCTTCCTGGATGATTGGCGTTAAGGACTGGTTAGGATATCCTCTTAACTGGATAACCTCACGACCGTCCATAGAAAAATTCGCCAGACCGTCACCTCCTAAATAGAAACGTTCGAAAGGAACTAAACCTCTATTTTGGTTGTACGCACCAAGGAATCCAAATTCACCTAAAGAACGAAGTACTAATTTATTATAAATTGTGGTATACCAGTCTGCTTTGAACTTCACTTTATAGTATTCCAGCCAATTAAATTTCTTTTGATCCACTAACGACTGATCGGCAGCAGCATCCTGGTAATTGGTAACCGCATCACCATTGGAATTGATATAGGCGCCTGCAGGAACATAATTTCCGGTAGTAGAGTTGGTATAACCTGCACCGTTATTTTTTAGTTTATAAGCCTGCTGATTTCCTAAATCGCCATAGTCAACCCCGTTAAAAAGGGAATAAGGTAAGGTAAATTTTCCAGAAATACTAAATTCTGAACCATAAGTTGGATAAACCGGGTTGAAACCTTTACTGTTACGAGTCAATCCAATGGTATAGGTTAAGTTTTTAGAGGAACCGTTACCGAATGTAAATAATCCTGTGTTATAGTTGTTTAAGTCATAATACTGGAAACTTAAAACGTGTGATAACTGGAAGTAATCATCCGGAACATTCAATCTTTTTGCTAAACCTACCGATAAGGTTGTAATGTTGAAACTCTGGTTTCTGGTTACATCTCTTGTCTGGTAGTTGTACAGGAATTGTTTACTGTGTGAAATGGAAGTGGAGAAACTCACCGGTTTCTTACCACCAAGCCATGGCTCCTGGAATGAAATACTATAGGTCTGGAAATAGCTGCTTCCCTGTAAACGAAGCGACATTTTCTGACCGTCTCCCATCGGAAGCGGTTTGTAGGCATCCCTGTTAAATATATTTTTAATGGAGAAGTTATTGAACGATAAACCAAGTGTTCCGATGAATCCGCCACCACCGTAACCACCTTGCAGCTCTACCTGGCTGGAACCTTTTTCTACAACGGTCCACTCCACGTCAACACTACCGGAAGCAGGGTCGGCATTTTTAACCTCCGGATGGATAGCCTCCGGATCGAAAAACTGTAACGCTCCTAAGTCACGGATCGTTCTGATTACGTCCTGTTTGTTCCATTTTTGCCCCGGACGGGTTCTTAACTCACGGTAAATAACATAATCGTTAGTCTTGTCGTTTCCTTTAATGGTAACGTTGTTAAAGTAGGCGATAGGACCTTCTACGATTCGGATTTCGAAATCAATAGTGTCGTTAGCCGTTCTAACCTCAACCGGGTTAATATTGGAGAATAAATAACCGTTGTTCTGGTATAGGTTTGTTAAATCTTCTGCATCAGGACTTTTCTTGTTAGCGATTCGTTCCTGTAATTCTTTTCCGTTGTAAATATCACCTTTGTTGATTCCCAGTACACGGTTTAGGTCACGATCCGTATATACCGTGTTTCCTAAGAAACGGATATCTCCAAAGTAGTATTTTTTACCTTCTTCGACATTGAATTTAATGGCAACGGTATTTTTTTCTTTGTTGTAAGTAACAGTGTCCGAAGTAATACGGGCATCACGGTATCCTTTCTCTTTGTATTTCTCAACAACAGAAACTAAATCTTCTTTATACTTGTCTTTGATGTATTTCGAGGTTTTGAAAAGACGCATCGGGTTAAAAGGATTTTTCACTTTGGTGTTACTCATTGCCTTTTTAATCGCGGAAGTTTTCATCATGGAGTTTCCGGTAATTTCAATATCCGAAACCTTCACTTTTTTACCTCTGTCAACAAGGATAACCATATTCACATTAGCCTCGGTAGAATCTACCGGAATAGTGTTTATGGTTACTTTGGTGTTGAAGTAACCGTCTTTTTTGTATTTGTTTTCGATGTAGTTTCGGGCTGTAGTGATCAGGTTTTCATTCACTACTTTCCCTTTCTTTAAGTCGTTATCTTTGATAAGCTCTTCACTTTTACCTTTTTTTACACCGGTGATTTTTACGTCCTGTAATTTTGGTAATTCATGAATGTTTAATTCAATGTAGATGCTGTCGCCTTGTATTTTATTGTAATAGATATTGATATCATTGAAAAGTCCAAGCTTCCACAATTTTTTGATGGCATTACTAATCTCTTCTCCGGGAACGCTGATCATTTGTCCTTTTTCCAAACCTGAAAAAGTAACCACAGTTTGCTGATTATAGCTTATTTTTCCTGTAACATCAACATCTGCTAAAATATATTGTCTGCCTGTTTCAGGCTCAGTGTGTTCTTGAGCATTTATTTTGGAAATATTTCCTAAAATTAAAATTGCAAAAAGTAGTTTTATTCCTTTTTGAAGCATTTGTGAATTATTTAATTTGTTCGCTTGTTTTTCCAAATCTACGTTCTCTTTTTTGATAGCTGATAATTGCTTCATATAAATCTTTTTGTCTAAAATCAGGCCATAGTACTTCCGTAAAATAGAACTCGGCGTATGCGATTTGCCATAATAAGAAATTACTTATACGGTGCTCGCCACTGGTTCGTATTACTAAATCTACGTCAGGTAAATTGTGCGTGTAAAGATGCTGATTTATAATTGATTCATCAATATCGCCTGATGAAATTATATTATTTTTAACTTTATCGCTAATGTTTTTAATTGCGGCGATTAACTCTTCGCGGGAACCATAGCTCAAAGCCAGTGTTAACGTCATCTGCGTGTTGTTTTTTGTCTTTTCGATTACCTCGAGAAGTTCTTTTTGCACAGAATCCGGCAGGTGTTGTGTGTTGCCGATACAGTTAAGCTTAATGTTGTTTTTTTGAAGGGTGGGAAGTTCTGCTTTTAATGACTTGATTAAAAGTTTCATTAAAGTTTCCACTTCAAGTTTAGGACGATTCCAGTTTTCTGTGGAAAAGGCATAAAGAGTCAGGAATTCAATTCCTAATTTTGCGCAGCATTCAACCGTTTCTCGAACCGATTTTGTACCGTTTTCATGACCAAAAGCACGAAGCATGCCTTTTTGTTTGGCCCAACGTCCATTACCATCCATAATGATGGCTAAATGTCTGGGAAGGTTGTCTTTATTAATCGTAATTTCTAAATCCATTTATTTATTCTGCACAAAAGCATGGGTTTTGACCAAAAGTATACGTTAAGGTAACTCCGGAAAATACATACCAATCATTACTGTTTAAATTACCAAATTGTAATTTTTTATATTGATCATTCCTTGGGTTACTTCCATCTAAATTATCGGTGAAAGTATAACGCGCTCCGACTTCAAATCCAAGAATAAGATTGTCTGTTAATCTTGTTTTTATCCCGGCAATAATAGGTATAGCCATGGCATTTCTTGAATCGTCTGTTCGGGTTCTACCGTTTATAATATACAATTCATCATATCGGAAAAAACTCACTCCGGTAGCAATATACGGAGTTGTTAAGGGTCCTGAATTGTGTAAATCAAAATCAAAGAAATTGAATTCAAGGGCTAAAGATAATTCTTTTACAGAATTTTCAAAGCTATAGCCTCTGTCTTTTCTGCCGGATACTTTGGAATCGGCATCGCTGGAGCTTATTTTTCCCTGAGTATAGGAAATTCTGTAGGCATGTCTGGTGCTTCGGTTCCATTTGTATAAAATACCAAAACCGAAGTCTTTAGGAGCAATATAGCTTGTTGGTCCCACATCTCCCACATAGTTGGTTCCGCCTAAAAAGACTCCCAACTCATTAATCTGAGCTTGCGAAGTTGTGGCAGAGAATACCAGTAAAAAAACAATAAGGATTCGACTCATTTTTCTAAAATAGTGTGCAAATATAATAATATTGATTTCTAAACCATTTAATTACTCGGATTTTCAATTATTTTTTGATAATCCGTAATCATGCATTAGAACAATAGAACGATTTTATGATGTTTATAGTATAATGAGGCGTTATAAAAACCATTAATTTCGTTTGTCTTCTCCCCACAGCAATTTGTTGCGCAGGGTTTTCAGGAAACCTTCTTCCGGGAATTCTACCATATTAATGGTAAACGGTGCTTTGCTGATGTGGATTTCCGTTTCGTTGTCTATTGCTTTTGTTCCGGAATCCAGTGAAACCAGAAACTGTGGTTCCCTGCTGGAAACTTTCAGGCGGATAGCGGTGTCGTCTGATATGATAAGCGGTCTTACATTTAAGTTGTGTGGTGCAATCGGGGTAATGATGATGCATTTTACATCCGGGGTAATAACCGGTCCGCCGCAGCTCAGAGAATAACCGGTTGATCCGGTAGGTGTGGAAATGATTAAACCGTCGGCCCAATAGGACGTCAGGTATTCTCCGTTCAGACAGGTTTCAATCGTGATCATTGAGGTGGTGTCTTTCCGGGATACGGTTATCTCGTTTAAGGCAAAATTCAGGTCGTAAATATTGCACTCTTCCGGATAGCATTCCAGGCTTAAAAGTGCCCGTTGTGAAATTTTGTAATTGCCTTCAAATAAAAGCGGTA
Organism: Flavobacterium inviolabile; assembly: GCF_013389455.1. Lineage (NCBI taxonomy): Bacteria > Pseudomonadati > Bacteroidota > Flavobacteriia > Flavobacteriales > Flavobacteriaceae > Flavobacterium > Flavobacterium inviolabile. Next base: position 1,268,972 of record NZ_CP058278.1, read on the forward strand.
ACAGGTTCCCGATGGCATCCTGTTGTACGTTTGCCAAAAAACCAAGGCGTCCGGCATTGATACCTACAATCGGAATGTTTTTGCTTTTTACAAAAGTTGCGGCTCTCAGCATCGTTCCGTCACCACCAATACTGATGAAAAAATCAAAAGTACTGTCCAGCTGGGTGTGGTTGGAAAAGGTAGGGTAGGCTTTATCCAGGATTCCTTTTTCCAATAGAATGGTATGAAAATTCGCTTCAAAAACCACCTCTGTTTCGTAGTTTTTAAAAACATCAAATACTTTATTGATAATTTCTTCGGTGTTTTTCTGGTAGTATTGTCCGTAAAGTGCTAGTTTCATACGCTTTATGTTGATTGAAAACGTTATATGTTTAAGTATTTGTCCAGATAATCGGAACGGTCTTTTAAATTATTCAGATAGGCATCTTCCTGATGTTCGGAAACAATTTCATAATTATAACGACGAAATGTCTGTATAATTTCATTAAGGCCTCCAAGGCTTATTTTAATCGTAACCTGCACTTTGTCTAAATCGGCTTTCGAAATAAAAAGACCCAGGATCCGGGCATTGTTGGTTTCGATGATCTGCGTGATTTCGCTCATGCTGTAATCGGCTGTTCCTTTTTCAACAATCAGTATGCCGCCTTCTTCTCTTAAAAAAGGCGTTTCATGGAAGAAACGGATAATGTCGTCCATTTCATAATACCCTAAATAATTGTTGTCTTCATCCAGAACCGGAACCAGGTTTGCTTCGTTTTTAGCGAAAACTTCCAGTACATCCAGCCATATCGTGTCTTTTCTGACGAAAAAACGTTCAAAGGTATAACGGAATTCGCCAATTTTCCGGTCGTGGTCTAATAATTCCACATCATGAGCACCAATGCACCCTATGTAGGTGTCGTTTTCAACAACAGGAAAGTGACTGTACGGGAATTCAAGAAATAAATCCTGAGCCGTCTCAATGGTTTCGTCTATTTTAAGGGGGTTGATTTCTTTAATGATGTAGTCAGCGATTTCAGTCATGATATTCTTTTCTTTAATCGAATGCAAAATAATCAAAAATTAGGATATTATAGCTTAATTATACTTTGTATTTTTGTGAGAAAATAGTTTGATTATGACAAAACTCTCTGTAAATATCAATAAAATAGCGACTTTACGCAATTCACGCGGCGGTAATGTGCCGGATTTGATACAAGTAGCAAAAGATATTCAAAAATTCGGAGGACAGGGAATCACGATACATCCCCGGCCAGATGAAAGACATATCCGTTACCAGGATGCAAGGGATCTGGTTCCGGTTGTATATACAGAATATAATATTGAAGGGAATCCGGTGAAGAAGTTTATGGATCTGGTGCTGGAAACAAAACCAACGCAGGTAACTTTAGTACCGGATGCTGATGATGCCCTGACGTCCAATGCCGGTTGGGACACGCTGAAACACAAAAGCTTTTTACAGGAGATCATTCAGGAATTTAAGCAAAACGGAATCCGTACGTCTGTTTTCGTAGATCCGGTATTGGGAATGATTGAAGGAGCGAAAGAAACCGGAGCCGACAGGATCGAGTTGTACACGGAAGCATTTGCCCACGAATATGGTTTGGGGAATAAAAAAGGTATTGAACCGTATGTGGCTGCGGCAACGCTGGCAAACGAACTGCAGCTTGGTGTTAATGCCGGACACGATCTGAGTCTGGACAATATCAAGTTTTTTAAAGAAAACATTCCCGGATTGTTAGAGGTTTCCATCGGACATGCCTTAATTTCGGAATCCCTGTATCTGGGATTGGAGAATGTGGTTAATATGTACTTACAAAGAATGAAATAATGGCATTGTATTCAAGAATAGAAGGAGAAGGGAAACCGCTTTTAATTGTTCACGGTTTTCTGGGAATGTCCGATAACTGGAAATCTCTGGGAACACAGTTTGCACAGGAAGGCTATCAGGTGCATTTGCTGGATATGCGAAATCATGGAAAGAGTTTTCATTCGGATGTGTTTAGTTATGCTGTTATGGCAGATGATATTTATGAATATTGCCGCGAGCACCAGTTAACCAAAATTGATTTGCTGGGACATTCCATGGGCGGGAAAGTGGTTATGCTTTTTGCAACCACACATCCGGAAATGGTAGACAAGCTTATCGTGGCAGATATCGGTCCCCGGCGGTATGCCCCGCATCACCAGGAAATTTTGGCGGGACTGAATGCGGTTGACTTTACAACGAAACCAGGCAGAGGCGAAGTGGAAACAATTTTAGGGCAATATATTGACGATCTCGGAACCCGGCAGTTTCTGCTTAAAAATCTGTATTGGAAAGAACCCGGTCAGCTGGCGTTCCGCTTCAATCTGGATGTTTTTATAAAAAACCAGGAAGTGATCGGAGAGGCACTGCCGCAGGGTAATCATTTTGATCGGCCGGTTCTTTTTTTAAGAGGCGGGAAATCCGGTTATATTAAGGATGAAGATTTTGAAGGGATCCGTCATCACTTTCCGAAAGCACAGGTAGAAACAATTGAAAATACAGGACACTGGCTGCATGCCGAAAATCCGGCAGCATTTTTTACAGCAGTAAAATCATTTATAAAAGGTTAAATTTATAAGGTTCACAATTTAAGCAAAGAAATATTATGAGTGCATAATATTTTTCTTAAAAAAATTGTAAAATCCATATTTTGTTATAAATTTGATATATTCAAGATTTGAATATAAACAAATAAAACTAACACATTTTTAACTTATGAGAAAACTGCTATCTTTAACATTGTTAGCCTTGGCTTCATCGAGTGCATTTGCAGGTGGATATCGTGTGAGTCTTCAAGGTCAGAAACAATTGGCAATGGGACATACAGGAGTTGCCGTTGTGAATAGTGCAGAGGTAATGTTCTTTAATCCTGCGGGAATGTCATTTTTGAAAGATCGATTCAATTTGTCCGTTGGCGCTAATATTCTTACTGCAAAAACGAAATTTCAAAATGAGACTTATAACTGGAAAGCTTCAACTACAAATACGGGAACGCCTTTCAATGTTTATGCTTCTTATAGAATAACAGACTGGCTTACTGCCGGAGTTGCGGTTTACTCTCCTTACGGAAGTGAAGTAGCCTGGGATAAAGATTGGGAAGGTGCTCATTTGGTTAATAAAATTGATTTGAAATCAATTTATGTGCAGCCTACAATTTCCTTAAAAGTAAATGAATATTTTAGTGTTGGTGGTGGACCTATTTATGTAAACGGATCTGTTGAATTTAACAGAAACCTTTTCAGAGGGGATAATATCACAGATGCAAACGGGAACCGCCCGGATGTTACTTTAGATGCTAAAGGAATATCAGGATGGGGTTATAACGTTGGTTTTATGTTTAATCCAACTAAAAAAATGCGATTAGGGGTGAACTATCGTTCTAAAATCGTAATGGAAGCCAGAGATGGTGATGCTACCTTTAATGAGATTCCTACTTTTCTGCAGGGAACGCTTTACAATACAAAGTTTAATGCCGATTTACCTTTACCGGCTGAGTTAACCGCTGGATTGTCTTACCAGGTTACTGATAAATTTTTATTGGCTTTTGATATCAACAGAGCCATGTGGAGCGCTTATAAAGCTTTGGTTGTTGAGTTTGCAAACGGAGCACCGACTTCTGTTAATCCGAGAAATTATAAAGATGCGACGACTTACAGAGTGGGAGCACAATATAAAGCCAATGAAAAGTTCACTTTCAGAGCCGGTTGGTACCATGATGAAAGCCCGGTTCAGGACGGTTATTTTGCACCGGAAACACCAAGAAACAGTTCTATGGGCTATACCGGAGGTTTAACGTACCAGATCGGTAAAAAATTCGGTGTTGATGTTTCGTTCCTTTACCTGCATTTTGATGAAGTTAATAACAGCTACGATCATTATACAGAAGGAGCTGATAACAATGTTAGTTTCGGCGGAACATATAAATCTTCTGTATTTTCACCAGGTTTAGGTATAACATACAGCTTCTAACTTTTTAATAGGATAAAAATGAAAAATAAATATATATACTTTGCAGTTTTAGCTTCGTTAGGGCTAATGTCTTGTGATCCTGAATTTGAGAACGAAGTAAGCAATCAGAGTTATTCTGCTGGTGATGCCAATTTCAGTTCTTATGTGGCTATTGGAAACTCGTTGACTTCCGGATATATGGACGGAACCGTTTCAAGAGTCGGGCAGCAATATTCTTTCCCGAACATTTTAGCACATCAGTTTGCTGTTGTGGGCGGTGGCGAATTTACACAGCCTTCTTATGAAGAAGATGTGAACAATCTTGGCGGACTATTGATCAATGGTGCTCCGTTTCCAAGTGCTGTTGCAAACGCATTCCCTACGAGATTAATTATCAATACGGCTGTGGGTGGTCCTCAGAATATTGCGGGAACATCATCCATCAATGTGAGTCCGTCTACTTTACAGGCAAAAGCATATAATAATATGGGAGTTCCGGGTGCGAAAACATTTCACTTAATGTTGCCTGGATATGGTAATATCGCCAATTTAGCGGCGGGTACTGCAAATCCTTATTTTGTACGTCATGCCATTACACCGGCTTCTACAGTTATTGGTGATGCAATGACTAAAAACCCGACATTCTTTACCAACTGGATTGGTAATAACGATGTATTGGGATATGCAACTAACGGAGGTGTTGGAACAACTTCAGGAACCGGTGCTGCCGATATTACACCATCAGCAGTATTCTCAGCTTCCTATAACGGTATCATTGCGCAGTTAACGGCGGGTGGAGCCAAAGGAGTTGTAGCGACTATTCCATCGGTTACGGCTATTCCGTTCTTTACAACAGTACCTTATAACCCGATAACTGCGGCTGCATTGGCCAGTGCGCCGGATCCAACCGGAGCAGGTGCTGTTCAGCAGCTGAACACATTATTGTACAGTCCGTTAAAACAAGCCTTAACGGCTTTTGGAGCGGGTACAAGAATTAACCTGTTAACCGCTACCGGAGCGAATCCGTTATTAATAAAAGATGAAACATTGCCAAACCTTTCGGCACAGCTAACGGCTGCGTTCACGCCATCGTTGGGAGCTGCTACAGCGGCCTTCTATGGTCAGGTTTTCGGTCAGGCAAGACAAACTACAAAAGACGATTTGGTATTGTTAACCACAAGAACGGCTATCGGAACTGCTCCGGCCGGTGTTCCTGCACCACTGGATAAATACGGTATTACCTATCCGTTAGAAGATAAACACGTACTGATTCCATCTGAAAAAGCGGCTATTGCTGCTGCTACATCCGATTTCAACGCTATTATTGTTGCTGCTGCACAATCTAAAAACCTGGCAGTTGCCGATATGAACGCAATCATGAACCAATTGGTTAGCGGATTGCGTGTGGAAGACGGACAAATTTATACGGCAAACTATTTTAGTACCGCTACCGTAAATACAGTATTGTTCTCTTTAGACGGGGTGCACCCTAATGCAAGAGGATATGCCGTTATTGCAAACGAAGTACTGAAAGTGATTAATTCACATTATAATGCGAAGTTACCTTTAGTAAGTGCAGGAACATATCCTGGTGCTACTATTCTGACATCAAATTAAAAAGTGATTTACTATAGTATCTAAAAGCGCTGAATTTTCAGCGCTTTTTTTGTATTTTTATAACATTAAATAAAACGCGATAGTATGAATTTACTGATTAGACTTTTGATTACCACTATATTGGTGGTGGTGATTGCAAACTTTTTACCGGGTATAACTGTAGACAGCATTAAAACAGCGCTTATAGTGGCGGTGGTATTGGGATTGTTAAACACATTTTTTAAGCCGATACTGGTGTTTTTTACCCTGCCGGTCACGGTAATCACATTGGGATTGTTTTTGCTGGTTATAAACGCGGTAATTATTCTGATCTGTGATTATCTTATCGATGGCTTCGAAGTGAAATCATTTATCAGTGCCCTGCTTTTTAGTATTGTACTGTCGGTTTGCCAGTGGATATTGAATATTTTTGTCAAAGACTAAAACAGATAAAGTAAAATTATAGGATAAAATTTTAGCTTATTGAGATACAATAAGTTAAAAACTTGGTTGGGTTGTAAAAAATATATAATTTTGCAACCCAATTTTAGTATGTAAAAAAATAGAATAATGAATATTACAAGAAACAATGTTGATGCATTAAATGCGATTGTAACGGTTGAAGTTACTAAAGAAGATTATGCTGGTCAGGTTGAAAAAGTTTTAGCAGATTATCGCAAAAATGCTAGTATTCCTGGATTTAGAAAAGGAGCTGTACCAATGAGTTTGATTCAAAAACAATATGGAAAAGCGGTTCTTCTTGATGAAGTAAATAAATTGTTGCAAAATTCATTAAATAATTATTTGGTTGAAGAGAAGTTAGATATTCTTGGAAACCCGTTACCTAAAGTTACAGAAGATTTTGACTGGGATACTGAAGACTACAAATTCGAATTCGAATTAGGTCTTGCGCCAGACTTTACAGTTGACTTGGGTGCCAAAAACAAAATCACAAAATTCAATATCGTTGTGGATGAGCCAATGCTTGATGAGCAAGTGGAGCGTATCCAAAAACAATACGGTAAATTAGTTTCTAAAGAGAAAGTTGAAGAAGGAGATGATTTAAGAGGAACTTTTTCAAATGAAGAAAAAGGAATTAACAATTCTGTGAATATTACCCTTGATATTTTCAAAGACAAAAAAACGATCAAGAAATTTATCGGTAAAAAAGCAGGTGATGTAATTGCATTAAGCACTAAAGGTTTATTTGATGACGATCACAAATTAATGGATTATCTGAAAGTGTCTCACGATGACGTTCACGGTTTGGATATTGAAGTTAACTTCACAATCGAAGAAGTAAACACTACTGAGAAAGCAGAATTAACACAGGAATTATTCGATAAATTATTCGGGGAAGGAAAAGTAACTTCTGTTGAGCAATTAAAAGAGAAAATCAAAGAGGATGCTGAAAAACAATTTGCAACTCAGGCAGATCAGAAATTCCTTAATGATGTAACAGAATTCTTAATTGAGAATACAAAATTTGAATTACCGGCTGATTTCCTTAAAAAATGGATTCAAACAGTAGGAGAGAACCCGTTATCACCGGAGCAGGCAGAAGAAGAATACACTAAATCGGAAAACGGATTACGTTACCAGTTGATCGAAAGTAAAGTTTTGGTTCAAAACAACTTACAAATCACTTTTGAAGATTTAAAAGCATTCACTTCTGATCTGATCAAGAAGCAAATGGCACAATTCGGACAAATGGATCCTTCTGATGCAGATGTTGAAAATATCGTTGCCAGAGTATTGTCTAACCAGGAAGAAGTGAAACGTCTTTCTGAGCAGGTAATGAGCGAAAAGCTGTTAAATCTTTTCAAAGAAAAGGTTACAGCGAAAGTTAAAGAAGTTTCTTACCAAGACTTTATTAAAGAAATGTACGGAGAATAATCTTTCGTAAAAAATAAGTATATTTGAACGTCAGACTAAAAAAGTCTGACGTTCTTTTTTAATTATAAACAAAAATAATTACTATGAATTACGGAAAAGAATTTGAAAAATATGCTACTAAACATCACGGTATAAACAGTATGTACTATGATAAAATTGTAAGTAGTATGACCCCTTATATCATAGAAGAACGTCAATTGAATGTTGCTTCTATGGATGTGTTTTCCCGTTTAATGATGGACAGAATTATTTTTCTGGGTACCGGAATTGACGATTATGTTGCAAACATCATTCAGGCACAGCTGTTATTCCTGGAAAGCGTTGATGCTTCCAAAGATATCAGTATCTATATTAACTCTCCGGGAGGAGGTGTTTATGCCGGATTAGGGATTTACGATACCATGCAGTTTATCAAACCGGATGTAGCCACGATCTGTACGGGTATTGCCGCTTCTATGGGAGCTGTTTTATTATGTGCAGGAGCAGACGGAAAGCGTTCTGCTTTACCACACTCAAGAGTCATGATCCACCAGCCGTTAGGAGGTGCTCAGGGACAGGCTTCCGATATCGAAATCACAACCAGAGAGATTTTGAAATTAAAAACGGAATTGTATGAGATTATCTCTAAGCATGCCAAACAACCGATGGATAAAGTACATCATGACAGTGACCGTGACTATTGGATGATTGCTCAGGAAGCAAAAGACTACGGTATGATTGATGAAGTATTAATGAGAGGATAATTTTAGTTAAAGGTGCCTTGCAGAAAGGCATCTTTCTATTTAAGTATATAAAAATGGCTAAAGAAGTATTAGAGTGTTCTTTTTGTGGAAGAAAAAAGCCAGAAACAAATTTATTAATCGCCGGCATCAATGCCCACATCTGTGACAGATGTATTGAGCAGGCGCATGGAATTGTTTTAGAAGAGTTAAAACAAAGCGAGAATTCCGGATTACTGGCCGATTTGGTTTTGAGTAAGCCAAAGGAAATCCGCGCCTTTTTGGACCAGTATGTTATTGGTCAGGACCAGACTAAAAAAGTCTTGTCTGTAGCGGTTTATAATCACTACAAGCGTTTGTTGCAAAAGCAGGCGGATGATGAGGTTGAAATCGAAAAGAGTAATATCATTATGGTAGGTCAAACCGGAACCGGGAAAACATTAGTGGCAAAAACCATTGCCAAAATGTTAAACGTTCCGTTGGCTATTGTGGATGCTACTGTTTTAACCGAAGCGGGTTATGTTGGGGAAGATGTTGAAAGCATCCTGACCCGTTTACTGCAGGCAGCCGATTATGATGTGGCAAAAGCAGAAAGAGGAATTGTTTTTATTGACGAGATTGATAAGATTGCACGAAAAAGTGATAATCCTTCCATTACCAGAGATGTTTCGGGAGAAGGCGTACAACAGGCCTTATTGAAGCTGCTGGAAGGAACTGTGGTAAATGTTCCGCCTAAAGGTGGAAGAAAGCACCCGGATCAGAAATTTGTTGAGGTAAATACACAAAATATCCTTTTTATTGCCGGAGGGGCATTTGACGGTATTGAAAGAGTAATTTCAAAACGATTAAACCGCCAGGCAGTAGGGTATAGCTCTTCAAAAAGTGCCGATCAGATTGATAAAGAAAATCTGTTGCAGTATATCATACCAAAGGATATTAAAGACTTCGGACTGATTCCGGAAATTATCGGACGTTTACCGGTTTTAACACACATGGATCCGTTGGATAGAGAAACCTTAAGAGCGATCTTAACAGAACCTAAAAACGCCTTAGTAAAGCAATATAAAAAGCTGTTTGCTATGGATGATGTGGAATTCTCTGTTGCTGATGAAGCTTTGGATTTTATTGTAGATAAAGCTTTAGAATACAAATTGGGAGCAAGAGGACTGCGTTCTCTTTGTGAAGCCATACTGACAGATGCGATGTATGATTTGCCAAGCTCAGACGAGAAAACCTTGCATATCGATAAAGCCTATGCAGAGCATTCTTTAGATAAAAACCTTTTACAGCGATTAAAAGCAGTATCATAATATAAAAAAAGCCCCGATTTATCGGGGCTTTTTTTTGCGGTTAACGCAAACAAAAAGGGCGGTCATCTGACCGCCCTTTTCTTATTTGATGAAGAAGGAATCTTATTTCTTAACAATTAAGAATTCAGATCTTCTGTTTTTCGCATATTCCTCTTCGGTGCAATTCTCGCCACAGTTCACTTTCGGCTCGCTTTCGCCATATCCTTTACCGGATATTTTGTCTTTCGCGATTCCTTTAGAGATAATGTACTGAACGGTTGATTTTGCTCTTCTGTCGGACAGGTTCATGTTGTACTGATCGCTACCTCTGCTATCGGTATGGGATTTCACCATGATCACCATAGCCGGGTTGTTTTTCATTACCTGAACCAGTTTGTCTAACTCAAAAGCCCCTTGTTGGGTGATGTTGCTCTTGTCGTATTCGAAGTAAATATCATTCAGGATGATCTCGGTTTCGGTTACAATTACATCGATCGGCTGTAAGTCGGCATTGATATTAACAATACCGCCTCTTGTTTTACTCACCGGGAAGTTATTGCTCTCATAACCGTCTTTGGCTACCTGAAGGGTGTAGGCTTTGTCACACTCCACATCGTAAGATACTGTTCCGTCTGCCGCCGTTGTTTTGGTAGCGATGATGTTGTTCTTCTCGTCTAAGATCGCTACGCGGGCTCCTGATAATTTAGAACCTGTTTTAGCATCTCTCACTAAAGAAACCACTTCCACCCCACATACCGGAGTGGCACTGTAGATGTTGTCTACCCCGCCACGGTTACTGGATACAAACCCGATGTTTTTAGCGGTATTGAAGCTGAATGCGAAATCGTCTTTTTCAGAGTTTACCGGTTTGCCCACATTGGCAGCCTCGGTTCCTTTGTTAAGATCGATCACATAAACATCCATGCCTCCGAATCCCTGACGGGCATCGGAAGAGAAATACAATTTGTTCTCATCGGTAATAAACGGGAAACTCTCGTTTCCTTCGGTATTGATCTTCTTGCCTAAGTTCTCCGGAGTTCCGAAAGAGCCATCGGCATTCACACTTACTTTCCAGATATCCACACCCCCTACAGATCCGGGCATGTTGGAAGAGAAGTATAATGTTTTGCCATCTTTGCTTAAACTCGGATTGCTGGTCGAGTAGTCTTTGCTGTTAAAAGGCAGCGGCGTTGGTTTGCTCCATTTTCCATCGGCTTTAACCGATTTGAAAAGTGCCACCTGTCCGAACTTTAACTTCTGAGCCTTGTCTTTTTCAAACAAGCCTTCGTTAAAACTCTCACTGGCCAGGTACATGGTGTTTCCGTCTGCACTGATGCTTGCCGGTCCGTCATGGAACTTGGTGTTTACCCCTTCCACAGCTGTTGGCTGGCTGAAAGTACCATCGGCGTTGTATACCGCACTGTACAGGTCCAGGTAAGGCTGTTCGTTCCAACCGTAGGTTTTACGGGAGGTATTACGGGCCGAGGCAAAATACAGGGTATTGTCGTTGCTTAACATGGCTCCGAAATCGGACTTGTCGCTGTTAATATCCAATGATTTGATGTCGAAGGATTTTGCTTTTTCATTCAGCTTAGGCAGATAGTTCGGGTTTTGTTTGAAAGCTACCGCACGCTGATCGTTTGGTGCCATATTGGCAAACTTCTGCAGCTGTTTGTTCGCTTCTTCATATTTTCCGTCTGCTTTAAGCATCTGTGCATAGCGGTAATAGGTCTCGGCATCCTGTTTTTCGGTCAGGGCCTTGGCATACCATTTACTGGCTTCGGCAGCGTTGAATACATTGTAGTAGCTATCGGCCAGTTGTTTGTATACATAACCGTCTGCTTTTCCTTTGTCTACCAGTTTGAGGTATTCGCTTGCCGCGTCCACATACTCAAAACGGTTAAAGAGTCTGTCTGCGTTTTTGGTGTCTTTGTTTTGTGCCGATAGTGTCGAACTGGCGATCACAAAACTTAAAGTGATATATAAATTCTTCATGTCTTAGGTCGCTTTTATATTAGAAATATCTTGGAGATCGGGACACTTTCTTAGAGAAGTTCACATCAAAAAGAAGGATCACTTCGTGAGAAGAAGGTGTGGTTACTTTCAGGTCGGATACGATATGGTCGTAAGCATATCCGATTCGAAGTCCCGGAGTGATAGCATAATTAACCATTGCTCCGAAGGAATCATCCAAACGATAGGTAGCTCCGATTTCGAATTTATCATAAAACAGGAAGTTGGTAGACACATCCAGGGATACCGGTGCATCGAAAGCCGACTTAACTAAGAAGAACGGTTTGAATTTCAGGTTTTCGTTCAAATCAAATACATATCCCCCAGTTAAGAAGTAATGTTGTTTGTCGGAACCGAATTTCTTTCCGTCATAATCCAGGTAGGTATTGCTTAGCATATTGGGAACCGAAAGGGCCATGTAATACTTATTGGTATAATAGAAGATCCCGCTTCCTACGTTAAAGAAGGTACGGCTGGTGTTTTGAGCAAATGCCGGGTCATTGGCATCGGGCACGAACCCGTTACCGATCTGGTCGAACAATCCGATCTTATGAAAGGTTGCTCCGGCCTTGATCCCTAAAGCCAGTTTGTGTTCTCCGCCCAGGTTCAGGGTATAGGAGAAATCGGCATATACGTTGTTTTCTTTTACCGGTCCTATCTTATCGGAGATCACCGAAAGTCCCAATCCGACATTCTTACCCACCGGGCTGCTGGCCGCGAAGGTTGCCGTTGAAGGAGCTCCGTCCAGATCTACCCATTGTTTACGGTATAGCAATCCTCCGGAAAGGCTTTCTTTAGAACCTGCATAAGCAGGGTTGATGACGTTCATATTATACATGTATTGTGTATAATGCGGATCTTGTTGTGCTGAGGCCTCATATAAACCGATAAAGGCTAAAAAGGCGGTCAAATATATTTTCTTCATTGGTGTAATTTTTGTGGAATAAAGCGCTGTTCACAATAAGGTGAACAGCTGCTTTATTAAAATAGTTACTACTTATTTCTCTCTGTTGATATAAATCCAACCTGTTTTAGTCTCGCTGCCTTTTAATTCTATAACATAGAAGTAAGTACCGTCTGGTAGTTCATTTCCGCCATTGGATTGTCCGAACCACTGATTGGTGTAACCCGCTCCGTGTTTGAAGACTTCTGTTCCATAACGGTTGAAGATGCTTAATTTCTCAACATCAAAAGTAGATAGATCAAATGTGTCATTCAGTCCGTCGCCGTTTGGTGAAATACCTTTAGGGATTATACATGAAGTTGTAACTTCAAAACTACTTTCATCACTACAGATTGTAGCGCCAGAACCTGTCACTGCATAAATGTAGATTGTTTGAGTTATGGAAACAATGCTTCCGGCAGTTAATTGGCTTCCAGTTGCATTAGGTCCGGTGTAATAAACGTTTCCTGCTGGTAATGCTGGTAATGTAAAGCCTCCACATTCTACAGTAACATTTGGTAATGTTGCCGCCTGAGGCGCGTTGTAGATCGTGATAGTGAAGCTATTCTCAGCAGTACATCCGGCTGATGTTTGCGTGTATACATATAATGTAGTTGTAGTATTAATATTGTTGCCAGCTACATACATTGTTCCTGTTCCACCTGTTCCGGTGTAGTAGTTGTTATTAGCAGACAATGCTGGTAATACATACGTTCCACAAGCAGAAGTGTTTGCAGGAGCATCAGCGGTTGCAGTTTGTATTGTTACTATGAAGCTGCTTTCGTCTGTACAGAAGTTTGGAGCTGTACCAGATTTAGCATAAACATAAATAGTCTGCGAAGTTGTTACTGATGAACCAGCTGTTAGCATAGTTCCGGTACCGCCTGTTCCAGTGTAATAATTTGCATAAGATGGTAACGGCTGTAATAGGTAGCTGTTACATACTGTTTGATTTGGTATTACCGGAGCTGTGATTGTTGTTGTGATGGTTACATCAAAACTATCTTCAGCAGTACAACTTGGATTTGTAGCAGACTGTAAGTATACATAAATTGTTTGCGTAGTAGTAATCAGATCACCTGCATTTAGCATTGTTCCGGTTCCACCAGATCCAGTATAGTAATTACCAATTGTTAAAGCAGGTAATGTATAAGAGTTACATGCAGTAGCATCGTTTGGTGCCGTTACTGTAACGTTGTCGTTTGTTAATACAGTTTGTACTGTGTTCACACATCCGTTTAAGGTAACTTCTAAAGTATAGGTACCTGCTTGAGAAACGGTTATTTGATTTGATGTTTCACCAGCAATAACGTTTCCGCCAAGTGACCATACATATGTTGCATCAGCTACATTGTAATTTGTAGGTGTTCCCACAATAGTTACAGGTGTACCACATGTTGAATATGTTGCAGGCATAGTTGTTGTTGGAGATGGTTTTACAACCAGATTAACAGGAACCACACCAAAACAAGTTGCAGCATTAGCACCTTCCACTCTAATATAGATAGTTTGTGAAGCACTTGTAAACGGCGTTGTTGAGCTGATTGGCGCAATATTACCGTTAGCATCAGCTAAAGTTGCATGGTAAGATACATTATAGGTAAATGAAGTATTTAAACCTGCTAAAACCTGACTTGTTAATGTACTTAAATCAAAATCGGCAATTCCGTCGTTACTCACATCGTCACACACTTTATAGTCTGGAGGCGAAGTAGCTGTAACAGAAGGTCCGAAAGTGATGTTAACGCTATCCGTTGGATTGTTTGAACATGATGGTTTTGTAACTACAACAGTATATTCTCCGGATTCTGTAACGGTTAATGTCTGACCGGTTGCTCCAGGAATAACAAATCCTCCTTTAGACCATGTATAGGTTGTTGCGTTAACAATACCGGAATCTAAAGTGTAAGATGTTGCCCCACAAAGAATCTTATCAGGACCTAAGTCTACCGTACAAACGATATCACAGTTTGTCGATCCTGCTCCTGGTTGTCCCTGGTTCGTTTGAGCAAATGTAATATTACCGGCACTACCATTAAAGTTCGTGATCATAACCATATAGTATTGTCCTGCAACTGCATTGTTGATACTGAAGTTTTCAACAGAGGCAGTACTATAACTACAACCTACGTTTGAACCTAAATTTGTACAGGCAGCTGTAGGTGAAGCAAATGGTCCGTAAGCGATAAAGTCAACGTCAATTCCAGCTCCGGTTGTACTTGTTTGTGAAATCTGGAAGTTTAAGTTACCGGATTGTTGTACTTGTAAGAAGTACCAGGTTGGATTTGGAGTTGTGCTCAAACAAGCTACGTTTCCTAAGTTCGGTACCCCGATAGATCCTGGGAAAGTAATTGATGGAGACGTGTTGTTTGCACAGAATGCCTGAGCATCGGCACAAGTAATAACAGTTCCTACACAAAGATTAAATGTAATGTTTTGTGGTCCTGAAGCATTACTGTACACACGGATTTTATAGGTTTGTCCCGGAACTAAGTTGTTTGCCAAACTGTTGTTTGGATCACTACAATATAATTGTGTTAAGTTTCCGCACTGGTCACCCTGATATACCGTGTGGTATAAGTTTGCAGCGTTTAATCCTGTCGATGTTGTATTTAATAATGCAATATAGTGCTGTGTATGAGTAGCTGTAAATTCAAACCATACGTCGTCATCCGGCGTACCGCCTGTACAGGTATTCGGTGTTGTAGAGGCTGTTGCGCCAATAAGCGTTCCCGGAGTGGTTTGTCCGCAAAGAGAGTCTTCATTTACCGGTACGTGAATAGCGTTGGCACATTCGTCATTCGCAATTAAAGTAGCAAAAGTTCCTTTAATAGACCATGCGCTGATATCACTTGCGCTACAAATAGCTCTTACGTAGAAATCAAACTGAGTACCAGGTGTTAACGGTCCGTAAGTATATGGCGGAGGTGTGTTAACAATAGTTCCTGTTGCTCCTGGTAGTGGTGCAGGTGAACCGGCAGGAAGTACAATAACTTCCCATTGTGTTGCAGTTCCCATTTCTGTCCATCCAAGGTTGGCAGTAGTTTGAGTAATACCTGTAGCCGTTAAGTTTTTAGGCTTAGGACATGTTGGTACTGGTCCGCAGGTTACTGTAGCGTCCCATCCGGCACGAACAGCACTTCCATCGGAAGTAAACACGAATGTTAAACATGCTCCCGGAGTTGCCGATTCAAAAGGACCAGGCAAGTTAGCTGTTAAATCACCGGTAAATGTTCCTAATAACGTTCCTGTTGTTCCGTTTCCTTCATAAACTCTTAAGAAGTCGTAATTTGCTTCAGTATTAAAACTGTTGAATTGTACGGTAACAATATCCGTTGGATTTACTGGGCAAATAACAGTAGTTACGTTTTCACCGTTTGAATAGTCACCACTGGCGCCTCCTGTATCATAAAAATGATCTCCGGCACAGTAGTTTGGTAATGTTTTTGTCGTTCTTGGTCCTGACCATGTACTCTTATCTGTTGGACTACAAATAGCTCTTACATAGAAGTCATAGCTTGTAGCCGAACTTAAACCGTTCAGTACATACGGAGATGGAGTATTGGTAATTGCAGTAATAGCCGTTCCCGGAATAGGGTTTGTGTTTGGAGATGGAGTTCCTGCCGGTACTGCCATAACTTCCCAGCTTGTAGCTGTTCCTGTTTCAACCCATGAAACCTGAGCCGAGTTCATTGTCGGATTGGTAACATTTACGGTAGTTGGCTTCGGACATGTTGGAGGTGCCGCACAAGTTACGGTAGCATCCCATCCCGGACGAATTCCACTTCCGTCTGAAGTAAATACAAATGTTAAACAAGCACCCGGAGCCGATTCAAAAGGTCCTGGTAAGTTAGCACCTGTTAAAGCTCCTGAATAGGTTCCTAATAACGTTCCTGCTGTTCCTGTTCCCTGGTAAACTCTTAGGAAATCATAACCGGATTCCGTGTTGAAATTGTTAAATGTTACGGTAACCATATCTGTAGGGTTAACCGGGCAGATCGTTGTCGTTACATTTTCATTGTTAGCATAGTCACCGTTAAGTCCTCCTGTATCGAAGAAATGATCTCCTCCACAATAGTTTGGTAACGTTTTAAAAGGCTTAGGTCCGGACCATTGACTGAATGATCCGTCAGCACATTTCGCTCTTACATAATATTCGTAATCTGTTCCGGAAGCCAAAGGAGTTCCTGTAACAGTTGTAGTAGCTGTATAAGCCGGTGTACCGGTAACAGTTGTTCCTGTTCCGGTTGGGATTCCTGCTCCTAATGCCTGAACCACAACCTGCCATTCTGTAGCAGAAGAAGGGTTTGACCAGCTCAGGTTAGCCTGAGTCATTGTTATTCCTGAAACTGCCAAAGCTCCCGGAGGTGCACAGTTTACCTGTTGGATAACTAAAGTATATCCTGTAGATACAGGAGTTGAATTTGTTGAAATAACAAAATAGTAAGTTGTACCTGCGGTTACTGCAAAGTTCGTAATGTTACGAACAGTAGTACCGGAGTTACCCACACCTGCTAAACAGCTTGTTCCGATATTCGCACAGTTGTTGTAAACGAAAATACCCGAATAGGTTGCAGTAGGTGTCATTGAAATATCGATGATTCCTGTAGTGGCAGCAGTATAAGCATATACTACATCATTACCGGTCATATAATTTGTAGTTGTACCACAACCTGTAGTACCCTGACTGGTTGTTATATGGTTTCCGTAGTTAGCGGTATTGTCCGTAGTAGAGTACGGTAAGCTGTTAATTACAATCGGGGCAGCACAGGTCTGACCTAATGAATTGGTTGTAAAGTAAAAAGGTCCGGCCCAGTTACTGAATACATCAGTAGGACCTCCTGTACATTTCGAACGCACGCGGTACTGGTAAACAGTTCCAGGCGTTAAATTGATTGCATTATATGGATTTGTTGTTATTGCTGTTCCTACGCCTGTTAATGGAGAAGCAGAAGGTACTACTTCAATTTCCCAGTTGGTAGAACCACTTGGGTTGGTCCATGATAAAGTAGCGGTAGAAGTCGTAATCGCGTTTGCAACACCATTAGTAGGATCTAAACATTGTTGAACTAAATTAATATCGTCAATGATAAATCTGTCACCTCCTACAGCAGCTGTAGGTTGTGTATACACTCTTACAAAAGCAATGTATACCTCCTGATTTGCTGCTACAAGCGGTGTTAAGTTAATCACCTGTTCAGCATATACTCCTGCATTAGGAGATATTTGAGGCTCTGTTAACTCCACTATTTGTGTAGTAAAGTTCGCAAGAGTTGTTTGTGTTCCTGCAGTAACAATTGTAGATACACGGATCTGTAGTTTTGATCCCTGATCTCCGGCACGTCCTTGTTGTGCATAAAAACGTAACTGACCATTAGCCGGAACAGTTACCTTCGGGGAAATTAACCAATCTTCTTCGGTAACTCCCATCCCAACATTGATCCTTTCTACAGAGGCAGCATATTGTCCTGTGTGAGGAGGAGAAGTGGCTGAATTTGGCCCGCTGCGGACCCATAAATTTGTATCTGATGGTCCTGTTCCTACGCCATTATGAGTAACTGCCCACGTTCCTGATGCACTTGTTGGTGGAAAAACACCTTCAAAGCCTTCAGGAAAAACCTGTGAATAGCCCACAAAACTCAATAATGACATAAAAATTAATAAAGTAATTTTTTTCATAATTAATTCTATGATTTTTTGATAAGTTTAATCCCCAAATATAAAATAAAATTAGCAATTACTTAACATTGTATGTTAAAATTCACAAAAAAAGAGCAACCTGTAGGGTTGCTCTTTAGTTATTGTTAAATTGTTATATTCTTTATTTCTTAACAATTAAGAATTCAGATCTTCTGTTTTTCGCATATTCCTCTTCGGTGCAATTTTCGCCACAGTTTACTTTCGGCTCGCTTTCACCATATCCTTTACCGGATATTTTGTCTTTCGCGATTCCTTTAGAGATAATGTACTGAACGGTTGATTTTGCTCTTCTGTCGGACAGGTTCATGTTGTACTGATCGCTACCTCTGCTATCGGTATGGGATTTCACCATGATCACCATAGCCGGGTTGTTTTTCATTACCTGAACCAGTTTGTCTAACTCAAAAGCCCCTTGTTGGGTGATGTTGCTCTTGTCGTATTCGAAGTAAATATCATTCAGGATGATCTCGGTTTCGGTTACAATTACATCGATCGGCTGTAAGTCGGCATTGATATTAACAATACCGCCTCTTGTTTTACTCACCGGGAAGTTATTGCTCTCATAACCGTCTTTGGCTACCTGAAGGGTGTAGGCTTTGTCACACTCCACATCGTAAGATACTGTTCCGTCTGCCGCCGTTGTTTTGGTAGCGATGATGTTGTTCTTCTCGTCTAAGATCGCTACGCGGGCTCCTGATAATTTAGAACCTGTTTTAGCATCTCTCACTAAAGAAACCACTTCCACCCCACATACCGGAGTGGCACTGTAGATGTTGTCTACCCCGCCACGGTTACTGGATACAAACCCGATGTTTTTAGCGGTATTGAAGCTGAATGCGAAATCGTCTTTTTCAGAGTTTACCGGTTTGCCCACATTGGCAGCCTCGGTTCCTTTGTTAAGATCGATCACATAAACATCCATGCCTCCGAATCCCTGACGGGCATCGGAAGAGAAATACAATTTGTTCTCATCGGTAATAAACGGGAAACTCTCGTTTCCTTCGGTATTGATCTTCTTGCCTAAGTTCTCCGGAGTTCCGAAAGAGCCATCGGCATTCACACTTACTTTCCAGATATCCACACCCCCTACAGATCCGGGCATGTTGGAAGAGAAGTATAATGTTTTGCCATCTTTGCTTAAACTCGGATTGCTGGTCGAGTAGTCTTTGCTGTTAAAAGGCAGCGGCGTTGGTTTGCTCCATTTTCCATCGGCTTTAACCGATTTGAAAAGTGCCACCTGTCCGAACTTTAACTTCTGAGCCTTGTCTTTTTCAAACAAGCCTTCGTTAAAACTCTCACTGGCCAGGTACATGGTGTTTCCGTCTGCACTGATGCTTGCCGGTCCGTCATGGAACTTGGTGTTTACCCCTTCCACAGCTGTTGGCTGGCTGAAAGTACCATCGGCGTTGTATACCGCACTGTACAGGTCCAGGTAAGGCTGTTCGTTCCAACCGTAGGTTTTACGGGAGGTATTACGGGCCGAGGCAAAATACAGGGTATTGTCGTTGCTTAACATGGCTCCGAAATCGGACTTGTCGCTGTTAATATCCAATGATTTGATGTCGAAGGATTTTGCTTTTTCATTCAGCTTAGGCAGATAGTTCGGGTTTTGTTTGAAAGCTACCGCACGCTGATCGTTTGGTGCCATATTGGCAAACTTCTGCAGCTGTTTGTTCGCTTCTTCATATTTTCCGTCTGCTTTAAGCATCTGTGCATAGCGGTAATAGGTCTCGGCATCCTGTTTTTCGGTCAGGGCCTTGGCATACCATTTACTGGCTTCGGCAGCGTTGAATACATTGTAGTAGCTATCGGCCAGTTGTTTGTATACATAACCGTCTGCTTTTCCTTTGTCTACCAGTTTGAGGTATTCGCTTGCCGCGTCCACATACTCAAAACGGTTAAAGAGTCTGTCTGCGTTTTTGGTGTCTTTGTTTTGTGCCGATAGTGTCGAACTGGCGATCACAAAACTTAAAGTGATATATAAATTCTTCATGTCTTAGGTCGCTTTTATATTAGAAATATCTTGGAGATCGGGACACTTTCTTAGAGAAGTTCACATCAAAAAGAAGGATCACTTCGTGAGAAGAAGGTGTGGTTACTTTCAGGTCGGATACGATATGGTCGTAAGCATATCCGATTCGAAGTCCCGGAGTGATAGCATAATTAACCATTGCTCCGAAGGAATCATCCAAACGATAGGTAGCTCCGATTTCGAATTTATCATAAAACAGGAAGTTGGTAGACACATCCAGGGATACCGGTGCATCGAAAGCCGACTTAACTAAGAAGAACGGTTTGAATTTCAGGTTTTCGTTCAAATCAAATACATATCCCCCAGTTAAGAAGTAATGTTGTTTGTCGGAACCGAATTTCTTTCCGTCATAATCCAGGTAGGTATTGCTTAGCATATTGGGAACCGAAAGGGCCATGTAATACTTATTGGTATAATAGAAGATCCCGCTTCCTACGTTAAAGAAGGTACGGCTGGTGTTTTGAGCAAATGCCGGGTCATTGGCATCGGGCACGAACCCGTTACCGATCTGGTCGAACAATCCGATCTTATGAAAGGTTGCTCCGGCCTTGATCCCTAAAGCCAGTTTGTGTTCTCCGCCCAGGTTCAGGGTATAGGAGAAATCGGCATATACGTTGTTTTCTTTTACCGGTCCTATCTTATCGGAGATCACCGAAAGTCCCAATCCGACATTCTTACCCACCGGGCTGCTGGCCGCGAAGGTTGCCGTTGAAGGAGCTCCGTCCAGATCTACCCATTGTTTACGGTATAGCAATCCTCCGGAAAGGCTTTCTTTAGAACCTGCATAAGCAGGGTTGATGACGTTCATATTATACATGTATTGTGTATAATGCGGATCTTGTTGTGCTGAGGCCTCATATAAACCGATAAAGGCTAAAAAGGCGGTCAAATATATTTTCTTCATTGGTGTAATTTTTGTGGAATAAAGCGCTGTTCACAATAAGGTGAACAGCTGCTTTATTAAAATAGTTACTACTTATTTCTCTCTGTTGATATAAATCCAACCTGTTTTAGTCTCGCTGCCTTTTAATTCTATAACATAGAAGTAAGTACCGTCTGGTAGTTCATTTCCGCCATTGGATTGTCCGAACCACTGATTGGTGTAACCCGCTCCGTGTTTGAAGACTTCTGTTCCATAACGGTTGAAGATGCCTAGTTTTTCAACATTAAATCCGGTCAGGTCAAAAGTATCGTTCAGTCCGTCGCCGTTTGGAGAGATACCTCTCTGGATCTGACAGTAGATCTGTTCTACCGTATAGGATTTCTCTAACGAGCAGCCGGCTGCCGTGGTTACTTTTACGCTGAACTGTGCCGGAAGCACAGGAGTCGTACCTGAGGAAGTATAATAGTTGGTTACATTAAAGCTAACGTTATCGTTACCTACCGGAGCTCCGGTGCTATTGTACCACTGGAAGTGGGCATTGCTCAGATCCAGCGCGCCATCAGCGTTTTGTACGTTCAGTACAAATTCATTACCGATACAGTCTCCGAAGATCTCATAGGTAAAGGCTCCCTGAACCGTTACGGTTAATGTTGCGTTTTGAGCACATTGTCCTGTTGTTGGGGTAAAGGTATAGGTGCCTGTTGCAGTGTTGCTCACCACAGCCGGTGACCAGGTTCCTGTTACGCCTTCCAGAGAAGTTGTCGGTAATACCGGTGCGGTATCGCCAGGGCATATTGCTGCTACCGGTGTAAAGGTAGGCTGAGTAGCCGGGATAACGGTGATGGTCATCGTAGCCGGGCTTCCGCATTGTCCTGTTGTCGGGGTAAAGGTATAGGTTCCCGTTGCGGTGCTGCTCACCACAGCCGGTGACCAGGTTCCGGTTACACCTTCCAGAGAAGTTGTCGGTAATACCGGTACTGTAGCGTTGGTACAGAACGGTGCGATCTGGGCAAACGTTGGCTGAACACCCGGGTTAACGGTAACGGTAACCGTTCCTGTTGCTGTACAGCCGGAATGGTTAATCGTAACCACATAGGTTCCTTGCTGTGAAACAGTTATTGTACCAGTTGTGTCGGTTAAAGGATCGCCATCATGAGTCCATGAATAAACAACATCTGCAGGGTTGTAATTTGTAGGAGTAACTACAAGCTGAGCCGTTTGGTTGCTACAAATTGTCTGATTCGAAGTTAGCGTGAACTGCGGTGTTAAATCCTGAATGATTAAATCGAATTCCGTAACCACGTGACAACCGCTGGCATTGTTTTCTACTCTAACATATATGGTTTGGTGGTACTGTATTGTATTGGTAAATGTAGTAGGAGCTGTTATCGGGTTCGTTTCATTCTCTGCATCCGCGGATGAAGTATAGAATGTGATCGTATGATCAGCCGGAACCAAACTTCCTAAAATAATACCGTTGTTTGATGTTAAATCAAATGTAGCATAACCGGAAGCATCACATACTGTTAAATCATTTGGCGTACCAACAGCAATAGGCGCATAAAACTCAACAGATAGCGTATCTGTCTGAGAACATGTTGTACCGTTGTATTGTGCAGCAACAGTATAATCACCATCCTGAGTTACTACTAATGAAGGTCCGGTTGCACCTGGAATGACATTTCCGCCTGTAGACCAGGTGAATGTAAAGTCATTAGCGTTAAGACCTGTAGCAATAGTGTAAGAATCACCATAACAGATAGCGGTACCGTCAGAGATAAGTAAGTCGTCTCCTAAATCTAAATTACCGATATTGAAACTTCCAGCTTTTAAGAATACTGCAGAATCAAAAGAAGTATCATTTCTATCCGCAATTACTAATTTGATATGGTATTGCGTATTTGGTGTAACCGGAGATTGTGCTGTCATTACAACCGTCTGGCCGTTAAAATTAATAGCCGCATCTTCCTGGTTGGCTCCGCCGTTAAACGATCCGAAATACTGAGGGTTTACAGACGGACATGTTCCTCCGATAGGGTTGTATGCTGCATCTCTGATTCGGGTAACCGAAATAGGGTCGTTTGTTCCCGGAACAAGCGCCAGGTTAGTTGTATTTCCGGCATTATCCGTTAAGAAGAAGGCAAAAGCATCGGAATAATCACATTGGTATGTTCCGTATTCTTCAGAAGCAAATAAGAAATCAAAGCTTAACTGGTTGGTTATCGGAACGAAATCAAATTCCAGAACAGTTGCATTGTTGTATGACGTTAAATCTGTGTCAAAACCAAGTGCCTGGATATAATTGAATAACTGTGTATCACCCAACCAGGCGTATGTTCCGTCACCCAGGCTGGAAGTGTTTGGACCTTTTGCTTTTAAAGCATCACCTGTAGATAAAACGATTCCGCTATCGAATGGGAATTCAGAACCGTTTTTGGTAAAGTATGCAATACCATTGCTGCTGCCAAAATTTGTTCCTGTAGACCATGTGATGTTGGTTACCTGAGCACAGGTTGATCCGATTAAAACATCCTGTACCAATTGTGGTACTGTATGCTGTGTGTTGTTCGTAGCGATAGGCGGTGCCGGAGTGGCCACACAAACATCGAAAGAACTGGTTTGTCCCGGAGTTGAAGTGTATGAATATACACGTATTGTATAGACCTGACCGATGATTAAATCGCTGGCAATACTTGTATTCGGATCACTGCAATATATTTCTGTTAAGTTGCTGCATTGTGTACCGGAGTAAAGCGTATGCATTAAATCGGTGGTGCTTCCTGTTACATTCAATAATTTTATAGAATGTGTGGTACTGGTAGCGGTAAACTGATACCAGACATCATCATCGGCTGTTCCGCCGCAAGTGCTTGGATTTGTCGAGCCGGTCGCTCCAATCAGTGTTCCCGGAGTGGTGAGCGTACAGGCTGAAGTTCCGTTTACAGAAACTACGGTTGCGGCGCTACATTCATCGTTAACTGGTTTTGTGGTGAATGATTTTCGGAATGACCAGTTGCTGATATCTGTTGTGCTGCAAAGTGATCTTATATAAACATCGTATGTTGTTGAAGGCGTTAACGTATTTGTTGGTATCGCATACGGTTTCACACTGGTCGCAATCACGTTTGGCGGGTTGGTTCCCGGTGCCGGTGAGTTGGTAGGAAGTATAACGATTTCCCATTGTGTTGCCGATCCGTTTTCTGTCCAGTCAATTATGGCTGAAGTTTGCGTAATGTTTGTAAACGTTATATTAGACGGTCTCGGACAGGTAGGTACTGGTGCGCAGGTAACGGTCGCATCCCATCCCGGACGAACACCGCTTCCATCGGAAGTAAATACAAAGGTTAAACAGCCTCCCGGTGTAGATTCAAAAGGCCCCGGTAAGTCCGATCCGGATAAGTTTCCGGTGTAAGTACCCAATAAAGTTCCGCCTGTTCCGGTACCTTGATATACTGCTAAATAGTCATAGTTTGTTTCAATGTTGAAATCGTTGAATTCTACCGTTACGATCTGACCGGCAACAGCAGGGCAAATGGTGGTTGTAACGTTAGCATTGTTCTCATAATCACCATTCAGGCCTCCGGTATCATAAAAATGATCGCCGCCGCAATAGTCCGGCAGGGTTTTAAAGTTGGTTGGTCCTGTCCAGTAACTGGAATCGGTGGTGCTACAAACGGCTCTTACATAAACATCAAAAGCAGTGTCTGTAGGTAGTGGTGATAGTAATGTTGATGGGGTAGTGGTTACCGTGATTATGCCACCCGGATTCGCTCCCGGTGCCGGTGAACCTGCCGGTACGGCAATCACTTCCCATGTGGTAGCTGTTCCTGCCTCTGTCCAGGAAACCTGAGCAGATGTTGTTGTGATGGCACTTATATTTACCGCTGTTGGCTGCGGACATGTTGGCGGAGTACAATCCGTTGGTCCGGTGTATAACAAACTGTCCTGAGAACCGGTTCCCGGTGGTTTGGTATAAAGGGTAATTCCAAAAGGTGTTATAACCGTAAGACCAACTTCTGTTGGATAACTTCCTCCGGCATTCCAGTATACTTCAAACGGAACGCCTGCACATAAAGCAACCTGAGCTGTTGCCGGGTTTGTTCCGTCGGCAGCTGTTGGTCCTGTTAATGTTCCTACAACCACTCCGTTTTGTTTGATGCTGATCGTATTACCGTTCCAGCCGTCACCATAAGTATCCGTCATAACGAAATTAAAGTTACAGGCATTGTTACAAAGCGGTGTCTGGAATGGTTTTGGCCCGGACCATTGGCTGAACGATCCGTCCGGACATTTTGCTCTTACATAATATTCATAAGCTGTTCCCGGTGTTAAAGCTGCCCCGGCTAATGTAGTAGTGGTTGTATAAGGAATGGCTGTAACCGTTGTTCCGGCTCCGGCTGGTACTCCGGCTCCCGGAAGCAGCACTGCTACCTGCCATTCTGTTGCTCCGGAAGGATTCCCCCAGCTTAGATCGACAGAAGTCATGTTTAAGGCTCCTACCGCTAAAGCTGTTGGCGGCGGACAGTTGATTTGCTGAATCACCAGGGTGTATCCTACACTCACCGGTGTAGCATTGGTTGAGATCACAAAATAATAGGTCGTTCCGGCAGTTACCGCAAAGTTTGTAATATTCCGGATATTGGAATTCGAGTTCCCTACACCCGCCAAACAGCTGGTTCCTATGTTGGCACAATTGTCATAAACAAAAATACCGGAATAAGTATCCGTAGGCGTCATGGAAATATCAATCATTCCGGTAGTTGTGGCCGTATAGGCATATACGACATCGTTACCGGTCAGGTAGTTTGTTGTGGTACCACAGCCGGTTGTTCCCTGGCTGCTGGTGATGTTGTTCCCGTAGTTCGCCGTGTTATCCGTTGTAGAATACGGCAGTCCGCCAATAACGATCGGGGCACCGCAGGTTTGTCCTAAAGATACGGTCGTAAAGTAAAAAGGTCCTGCCCAGTTACTGTATACATCTCCGGTACATTTGGAACGAACGCGGTACTGGTAAACCGTACCCGGCGTTAAATTTTGTGCTGTATAAGGATTTGTTGTTATTGCCGTTCCCACTCCTGTTAAAGGAGAAGCAGAAGGCACTACTTCAATTTCCCAATTGGTAGAACCACTTGGATTAGTCCAAGATAAAGAAGCCGTTGTGGTTGTAATGGCATTTGCAATACCATTTGTAGGATCCAGACATTGCTGTACTAAGTTAATATCGTCAATTACAAAACGGTCACCGCCCACAGCTGCTGTAGGCTGGGTATAAACCCTTACAAAAGCGATATAGACATCCTGGTTGGCAAGGTTCAATGAAGAAAGGTTGATTACCTGTTCTACATAAGTTCCTGCCGTTGAAGATATTTGTGATTCGGTTAAATCGGCAGCCGTTATGGTATAGCTGCTCATGTTATTCTGAACGCTGCCGGTTGAAATACGGACCTGTAATTTAGATCCCTGATCTCCGGCACGGCCGTGCTGTGCATAAAAACGTAACTGTCCGTTTGCAGGAACAGTAACTGAGGGAGTAATCAACCAGTCTTCTTCGGTATTACCGATTCCGATGTTTACCCGCTCAACAGAATAGGCATATTGCCCGTTGTGAGGCGGTGAAGTAGCCGAGTTAGGGCCGCTTCGAAGCCATAAATTGGTGTTTGATGGTCCCATTCCTACGCCATTATCGAGGATCAGCCAGCCTGTTGGCAAGGCAGAAGCTCCCTCAAAACCTTCAGGGAAAGTCTGGGAAAAGCCCACAAAACTCAATAATGACATAAAAATTAAAAACGTAATTTTTTTCATAATTTTAATTTATTGTGAAGTTGGTATTAATAATTTTTTAAATATAATTCAAAAATGCTTTGATAATTTAGCTCATTGTTAAAATTCACAAAAAAGTAATTTTTCTATTGTTTTTGTTACAAAAAAGGTATATTTTGATTTTTAGCTGTTTAAGTTGCGAAAAAAAGCTTTTTAGGATTTTTTATAATGAGGGTTGTTTTTTAAAGATTAATGGCATAAAGCGGACTTCTTCCGGATAACGTATAAAAGCATAATGAAGGGATGCTTTTACCAAGTGAAAACAATCGTTTACCAAGTCCGGAATAATCACAAATGGGTTCCGGCTATCTTAGTTATCTGAAAAAATAAAGAAACTAACTTATGCCGTTCCGATACCTTTTACCTTTATTGCTTATCATGCTTTCCAATGTTGTTACCGCACAACCGGGATGGCGGGATTTCACCATGCGCTATTATTATACCATTTTAGATAAGAAGGGAAACGAAATCTCCTTCAAAAAGAATAAAGAGTACAGTATAATTGTTGACAGTATACGGTATAAGGCGCCCAATATTCCGAACGATTCCCTAAAAGCTGTTGTTCCAAATAAAACCATGCGTTTTGATCATTATATACGGATCAATGATTTTTCTCTTCGCCTGCCTCAGGATATTCATGAAGCCAATTATCCGTTAGAAATTAAAATAATCCATAAAAAGGACACGATGTATCTTAACCAGACTACCGGTTCGGGAAGCAGAATTTTTGAGAACATGATATTTAATAATAGGAAAGAGGTGGTAAAAGCCAAACCGGATTCTGACTACACGCTGCAATTTATAGCCGGACGTTATTATTTTCCTGTCTGGGCAAAAGCATTACTGGACAATTTGCCGCTGGCAGACGGCAATGTCAAAGTGGTAAACCTCAACCAAAGACATTTTATTATCCCGAAAACACTGTATGATTCCATAGCGTTACCACGTGCAAAATTTAAAAACAGGTCCGCATTAAGTGAAAAAATAGAAGACAGGATTGTCCGTAATTTTACACAGGGGTATTTTACCGTGGACAAACGGGTTGAACCTGCAAAGTTTGAAAACCCGGCTTTACCTTATAAAGAACCGTATTGGGATGATGCGTTGTATCCTACAAAGGATAAGGATGTTTACTTTGGAAGGGTGCGCTATAGTAAGGATTCCCTGAATGAGAGTAACTGGAAATACCTGTTTTCGGTTTACAATAAAAGGGAAAACACCATCAGGCATTGGTTTCCAGAAAACAAGTCACATTTTTTAAGCAGCGGTTACCTATATAAGGATACTTTTAATACGGCTATTTATCAGCGTGTGTGGTTTACGGAAAAGACAGACCAGACCCAACATTACATACCGCCCACAGAATGTATTTACCAATCTGATGACGAAGGCAGGACGTGGCAGGAAAACCGGTCTGTAACAAAGCTGTTTAACAAATACGATTTTGAGCATATCGAGTTTTTAGACAAAGACTACGCTTTGAGTTACAATAGAAAAGAGGTAAAGCACAAAACGAGAAATTACAATATAAAACAGATAACCTACTATCTGCTGAAAAATATGCAGGTGGTCGATTCGCTAAAAACACCTGATGATTATTATGAATTTGACAACTATATAGAAAGACACAACCATTATCAGTTTGCTGTAAAAGATGTGATGCTGCTCGGTACCTGGAATTATGAAAATAACCCCGGCTATGGAAAACCGTTTTCCCAGGCCGTTATTAACAGGGTGAATGACGGATGGGAGTTTAAAACAGAACAAAAGGTATATGCGCCGCGCCCTGTAATCAAAGTGCAAAAGGAAGCGGATACTGTTGACTATCAAAATTTCCACTTAATCAACAAACATGAGTTGTTGTTTAAAAACGGTTCGGGAACACTAAGAGTGAAAAATGAGGTCACTAAAAATCCCTGGAGCCACGGTGTGGTGGCGATTGAAAAAGAAAAACAGATTTACCTGTTGGACAACGATAATGGCTTTACCTATATTTCTTTTGATGGCGGTGCTTCCTGGTATATTTACCCGAAGGCACTGGAAGCCCGTTCGGATTATCAGTTTCTGGAAATCGATGACAAGGATGTGATTTCGTTTTTTAATCCCTGGAAATTGTATAAGGTGTTTTATCGGTTTTCTCAGAAACTGTAGTTATGTCAAAGAGCGTTAGTAGTCATCAGGAATCGATTGGATTTGTGTTAAAACAAAAAAGTGCCAAACATTGTTTGATACTTTTTTGTTCACAGCAAGCTGAACTCAAACCGGTTGATAAAGATTTTAATCAAATGCGGGTATTCATGGGGATAATCTGTACGGAAGCAGCATGCATTTTTGAAAAGGAAATCAAACAATAAGATTACCAATTGACGAAAATAAACTCGTTTTGCCAGGGCAATCTGATCATACCAATTCCCCAGGATAGTTTGTCCATTAAAATGTCCTGCGTCTTCCGTTCAACGGTCAATGTCAGATTGGCGATGACTAATTTTCCCGGACGCTGAAAAAATTCATGTTGCAGCAATGCTACTGATGCTGTTGTCATCGAACTCCAGTTTTGCTGCACGGCTCCGATTACTTTTGCCGCTTCAGCTTTGTGCTTTCGTGAAAGTTTTACATGCCGGTTGATACTCTGGTGCAAAGGAACATTACATAAAAATTTCTCAAATAACATATTGCTTTCGGGCTGGTTCGTTTTTCCGGTAGCAATATAATGTAACAGATGAATGCCGGTTTCCGGATCGGTAAGCTTTTTGGTTTCCGGATCGATCAGATTACAATTTTTAAAAAGATTGCCGATAAAAGGATGAATAAGTACCAGTCCGGCATTCTCCACCTGATAACCATTTACCGTATCGGTGGTGTTATCGTCCTGTATATCGGTATTGAAAGTATTGGTGTCGATTTGGTTTCGGTTTACTTTTCGCGAATCTTTTTCCAGAATACCTTTTTCACGCGTGTTTTCCTTATTTTTTGGTACCTTTTTACCGGTGTGGTTGTTTTTATTTCGGATTGTATTAACATCACGTTGCTTAATAGCCGGAAAAAGAGTCATTATTTTGTCCCAGAGCTGTTCTTCGGTATCTTCACTTTTAGCCAGTTGCAAATAGGGAATGGTTTTAACAGCCTGTTCGATTATGTATTTCTGATAATCGTCAGAATCAGAATCGGGAAAGGAAACCGTTAAAATATTAAAAATTAAAAACCATAACGCTTTTCTGTCGGCAAAAGACGATCCGGAAAGTGGTTTTATCTCGGTACCTTTTAGTGCTATTTTCAAACCTTTGGCTTTAATAACGGCCAAACAGATTTGTGCTATCTGGGCATCGGTAAACTGATTGACAATGCGTTCCCGTACTTTTGGTTTTTTCAGGCTGGCTACAATTTTGGCTGCAAAAGCTTTTTCGGAAATAATTTTTTTGAATGGGACGGATTCAAAAATAGCGGCCGATGTTTTATTGGCATTCCACCAGGGCATAGTACCTTTTTCTATAAAATGAATAAAGGTGAGTAGCAATTTTTCGGTTTCTCCCAGAAAATGGATTTCGGGATTTTCTGTAGCATCATAATACTGATTTGGATCATGATATTGATTTTGGTCGTAGCCATGATCATAACCATAATGCGGATTTTGGTCATGATTTTGCCCGTAGCGCGGATTTTGGCTGGGATGCTGATTTTGTTCATTACGCTGATTTTGTCCGTTACGAGAACTTTGGCTATGACCTTGGTTTGGGCGCTGATCCTGATCCTGATTCTGGTTTTGATTTTGGTTCTGAGCTTGGTTCTGGTTCTGAATTTGCCCGTGACTTTGATTTTGGTTTTGGTTTTGCCCGTGATTTTGGTTTTGGTTTTGTCCAGGACTTTGGTTTTGCCGGTCGTTCCGACCTTGTGCATCGCTCTGACTTTGCTCATAACCTTGATGTTGTCCTTCAGGCTGATTCTGGTTTTGGTCGTTACGCTGAGTTTTGCTGTATTGTTGGATGTAACGCTCATTTGAGCTTTGATTTTGTCGCTGATTTAGATGCTGACCCGATCCTTTTTTTATTATTTCACCAAGTTCTTTCTTGAACGATGTTATAATGTCGTTTTTTAATGTGGTATTTAATGATGATTCACGAGGATTGATCTCGACAACCAATCGTGAAATCTGTAAGGTATGAGCCGGTATTCGGGCTTGTACAGTGTTAAGATGCTTTTCGAGTTTTGGAAAAACAGTCATAGTCAAAAAGCTACTGATATCGTCTTTTATCTCATACGCCTTTTTCCTGTTGTTAACCGAAACTTCAATGACAACTTTATGTATAATATGGGTTTGTTCCACAGTAAATTTATTTTATAAATCAGCTACTTGTAATTATTCAAATTCTCCTCCCCAAAAGTCGGCCGGACAACGGCTGTATTTTGACTTTTGCTTGGCACTTAGCCTGCAGCCACAGCCTCTTATAAAACCTTCCTGAGGCATATTTGAAACTTCAAAAGTCAAGGGATGGATCCATCGTTGCGTGTCACAGCTGTTGCCGTTTTTTAAAGGGCAGGCATTACAGATGGTTTCCCTTTTCGAAAAAATATGCTCGTCGCTTTCATTTGCGAATCCGATTTTGGAACGAAACTCATTAAAATGACCATCCGCAATCTCATTGCGTTTGTGGAAAAGATTTTTAAAATTCATCGGGTTTAGTATTAAAATTATACTGCCAAAATTATTAGAAGTGATTGCATCAGGCTAGTTATTAGTCGTCTGGATTCTGTCTTTGCAGTAGATTGGAATTTGAAACAGGGGGTTGTACTAAGGCTGAATCTTTTGCAATAGGCATGAATACAGGGAGAAACGATAACCGTCGGTTCGGGTGTTCTTTTTTTTGAAAAGAGGAGGTAAACGAGCTTGTTTTTTGACTTAAGTGCGATGAAGTTTGTATAAAATGGTTCATTAATGGAATTTGCAGACTCTTTGTTTTGTTTGTATTGTTAATATTGCCCTTGTTTTTTTCTGTTTGAATATTGCGAAAAGAGTTTTTTGATTTTTATTGGTGCGAATTGCCTTTTTAATGGCTGGCTTGTTGCGGGATCAGCACCTTAAAAGAGTATGAAATTTCAGGTAATATGATCGTTTTTAAATAGCGTTATATCAGTGTGTTATGAATTGTTTTTTATTGGATTCCACAATTGCCCGGAAAAACGACTTACTGCAAAGACAGTTTTGAGGGGGCAAAATATTCGTTTTTTCGAAAGGGGTGATTGTATGTTTGCATCGTGATAATCAACAATAGAAAATTATGATTTATAAAGTATTAAAAGCATTAAGTGACACGCTGGATCATGAACTAAATCTTCCGGATCCGGAGTATCCGGTTCAGGAACCGGTAGACATCGTAATTGATAGTATAGCAAAAGAAGATAATGATGCGACAGCGATTGGCAATAAGGTGGTCATTACATTGTTGAGCGCAGAAGAAGAATCGGTATTAAAAAATACATCAAGGTATGAACCCATTTATCCTGAGGGATCTTCTATACCTAAGGGGTATAAGAAAAAGAATCCGACAGCTTATCTGAACCTGTATGTAATGGTTGCGGCAAACCGTGACAATTATGAAATCGCACTTCGAAATATTTCTAAAGTTATTGAAACCTTCCATACTCAGAAAACATTTGTTAATGAAACAAAGGGATTCAGTGTTAAATTACAATTACACCCGCTTCCTTTTGATCAGCTAAGTTATGTATGGGGATTGCTTGGTGGTAAAGTAATTCCGTCTGCTTTATACAAAATAAGCATTGTGAAAATCCAAAAAACCGGAGAAACCTATCCGGAAGTAATCGAAGATATCGATATCCTAAGAAAAGAAAAAAAAATCTAAGAAAATTATTATTAACCTAAATTTTTAAAACATGTCAGAATTTAAAACTCCGGGCGTTTTTATAGAGGAAATCCCAAAATTTCCACCATCTGTAGCTCAGGTAGAAACGGCAGTACCGTCATTTATCGGCTATACTGAAACAGCGCTTGACAAAAACAAAAAGACCTTGAAAATGGTGCCTACAAAGATTAGTTCTTTGATGGACTATGAAACGTACTTTGGAAAAGCGAAAAAAGAAAGTATCCAATTAAAAGATACTGAAGACCAAGGCTTGACCCTTGTAAAACCGAATGTAAAGTTCCTAATGTACTATTCCCTGCAAATGTATTTTGCAAATGGTGGTGGTCCGTGTTATATCGTTTCTGTAGGCGGTTATGACGGCGGTGTAAACAAAAGTGATCTGAAGTTAGGTCTGGATGCTTCTGCTTTGCAGGAAGAATCAACAATTGTTGTTTTTCCTGATGCAACATCATTAACACAGCAGGAAGAATTTTATGCAATTTATCAGGATGCATTAGTTCAGGCTGATGACTTAAAAAACAGATTCCTGATCATGGATACATTCCGTGGTGAATCAAAAACGAAAGAACCGGTTGCTGGTGCTGATTCGCCTCTTGATACGGTTGGATATCTTCGTCACAAAATCGCGACGACAATGCATGCTGCAGCCTATTTTCCACATTTGAAGACCGTATTGAACTACAGTTTCGATGAAAAAGCTGTAATCGATCATGCCGGATTGCAGTTAGCCAATGCTCCGGGGAATTTCTTCGCTGATGCTGCGGCCGATTTGGGTGCATTAAGCAGCCTGGCTTCGGCGGAACTGGAAGATGCAACTCCTGAGGAACCTGCTGATACAAAAGAGCTTATCGATATTATAAAGAGTGCTATTGCTATCGTAGAAAATGTAAATGTTACGGCCGATAGTAAAGTTTCGTTGGTGGATGCTCAAACGTATTTACAGTACTTGAAAAGCGGAACAGCTGATGATGAAGCTATTATTGGAATTCTAGCTGCCTTGAAAACTGCGGTAGAAGGAGCTGAAGATAAAAAAGGCGATGCAAACGGATTAAAACTGGATGCGTTAAAAACGACAAATTCCGCTTTATACAATCAGATTAAAAAAGTAATCGCTGAACTAAACGTGGTATTACCTCCGTCTTCAACTATGGCTGGAGTATATGCTAAAGTTGATGGTACACAAGGGGTTTGGAAATCACCGGCGAATTTGGGACTTAACTATGTAATCGCTCCAACCGAAAAAATTTCAGACAAAGAGCAGGAAAGCTTAAACGTAAATCCAAGCGGAAAATCGGTTAATGCAATCCGTACGTTCACCGGTAAAGGAAATCTGGTTTGGGGGGCAAGAACTTTCGACTCGGAAAACACCGAATGGAAATATATCTCGGTTCGTCGTCTTTTTGATATGATCGAAAAATCAGTTCAAAATGCAATGCAGCGATTCGTTTTTGAAACCAATGATGCGAATACCTGGGTAAAAGCGAAAGCCATGATCGAAAACTACCTGAACCAGTTATGGATGAGTGGTGCCTTAGCGGGAACAACTCCGGAACAAGCCTATTACGTTATCGTTGGTAAAGAAACAACAACGGCGCAAGATGTACTGGAAGGCAGAATGAATATTGAAATTGGTATGGCGGCAGTTCGCCCTGCAGAATTTATTGTGTTGAACTTTTCACACAAAATACAAGAATCATAAAAAATAGATAACAATTAAATACAGCAAATTATGAATGAATATCCATTAGCGAAGTTTTCCTTCGAAGTTGATTGGGGTGGAACAAAATTAGGTTTCACGGAGGTTACCGGAATGCAGATTGAAACTGACGTTACGGAATACAGACACGGAGCCAGCCCGGACTTCAGTAAAATCAAAATGCCCGGACTTAGAAAATTCTCGAACATCACGTTAAAACGTGGTTCTTTCAAAGGAGACAACGAGTATTTTACCTGGTTAAACAGTATCAACCTGAATACAGTAGAGCGTCGTTCGGTTACAATTTCACTTTTAGACGAAACGGGAGCACCGGCAATTACCTGGAAAGTGAAAAACGCATTCCCTGTTAAATTACAGGCTACCGATTTGAAAGCCGATGCAAGTGAAGTGGCTATTGAAACTTTAGAAATCGCTCACGAAGGATTAACAATCGAAAACAATTAATAAATAACTTTTAAATTAAAACACATGAATTACAAAACACCAGGGGTTTACGTAGAGGAAATTGTAAAATTCCCACCATCAGTGGCACAAGTAGAAACAGCTATTCCGGCTTTTATTGGATATACTCAAAAAGGACCAAAAGATGAGCCAACAAGAATTTCTTCCTTAATGGAGTATGTTACACTTTTTGGAGGCGCCGATTTAGAAAAAGACACTTTTAAAATTAGCATTGCAGACGATGTGGCTACTGTTACAATTGATGAAGCTAAAATTAGCAAATTCAAAATGTACTATGCATTGCAAATGTATTTTGCAAATGGCGGTGGTCCTTGTTATATCGTTTCTGTAGGGGGTTATACTACAGGTGTAAATGCAGTAGATTTCGATAAGTTAGTAGCAGCGTTGGAATTATTAGAAAAAGAAGATGAGCCAACACTAATCGTGTATCCGGATGCAGAAGCTTTAACAGTACCTAATGCACACTCATTATACAAGAGTTCATTAAACCATGCAGAAAAAATGGGTGACCGTTTTGTGATTATGGATACTATTGGTGGTGTTGATGCCTTCAGAGAAGGAGTGGAAGCAACCGGTTTAAAATATGGAGCTGCCTACCACCCGAACTTGGAAACAATTTTGACATATAGCTATAATGATGCAGATATTGCTATTACCAGCTACAAAAAAACAGTAGGAAATACTTTAGAAGCTGTTGTAGGAGCTCCAACAAAATTGGACGCTTTAAAAACATACAACTCGGCTTGTTACAACTCGGCGAAAAAAGATATTGCTGCAAAACGTGTTGTTTTGGCACCGTCTTCAACAATGGCCGGAGTTTATGCAAAAGTTGACAGTACTTCCGGAGTATGGAAAGCACCGGCAAACATTGGTCTTAACTATGTAGTTGCTCCGGTTGAGAAAATTTCTCATAAACAACAGGAAAGCTTAAACGTTGATGCTAAAGCTGGAAAATCAATCAATGCAATCCGTACATTCACCGGTAAAGGTACTTTAGTTTGGGGTGCCAGAACTTTAGACGGAAACAGCAACGAATGGAGATATGTATCCGTACGTCGTTTCTTTAACATGGTTGAAGAATCAGTTAAAAACGCTACAGAACGTTTTGTATTTGATGCTAACGATGCTAAAACATGGACACGTGTAAAAGCGATGATCGAAAATTTCCTTAACCAGCAATGGATGAGTGGTGCCTTAGCCGGAAGTACTCCGGAACAAGCCTACTACGTGAGCGTTGGTTTAAACGAAACTATGTCGGCTCAGGATATTTTAGAAGGTAGAATGATCGTTGAAATCGGTATGGCGGCAGTTCGTCCTGCAGAATTTATCGTGTTACGCTTTTCACACAAATTACAAGAAGCATAAAAAATAGATAACAATTAAATACAAAAATTATGAATGAATATCCATTAGCAAAGTTTTCCTTCGAAGTTGATTGGGGTGGAACAAAATTAGGTTTCACGGAAGTTACCGGAATGCAAGTTGAAACAGACGTTACGGAATACAGACACGGAGCCAGCCCGGACTTCAGTAAAATCAAAATGCCGGGACTTAGAAAATTCTCAAACATCACATTAAAACGTGGTTCTTTCAAAGGAGATAACGAGTACTTTACCTGGTTAAACACCATCAACCTGAATACAGTAGAGCGTCGTTCGGTTACGATTTCACTTTTAGACGAAACCGGAGCACCGGCAATTACCTGGAAAGTGAAAAACGCATTCCCTGTTAAATTACAGGCTACCGATTTGAAAGCCGATGCAAGTGAAGTTGCTATTGAAACTTTAGAGATCGCTCACGAAGGATTAACTATTGAAAATAACTAGTCATGGCAGGCTTATATCCTCCAACAAGCTTTTCGTTTACAGTTAGCGGAGTAGCATCAGAGGGTATTGACTCCAGATTTCAATCTGTATCTGGATTATCTACAGAAATTGGAACTGAGGAGTATGCAGAAGGAGGTGAGAACCGATTTGTTCATCAACTTCCACTGCGTCCAAAATACCCTAATTTAGTTTTAAAGCGTGGGCTTGTAGAAGACTCCGGATTGATTGAATGGTGTAGAGCTGCCATGGAACGATTCGAGTTCGCCCCCAAAGATTTAGTCATTACGCTTTCAGGTGGAACAGATTCAACAGCACCATCGATGTCTTGGAATGTTGTAGGCGCATATCCGGTAAAATGGGATGTGTCCGAATTTAACGCCGAAGAAAGCAAACTGGCTATTGAAACAATAGAACTCAAATATAGATATTACACAATACCTTAAGCAAGCGGTCTAAGCTTGTAATTTGAATAGCAAAACTAAACACATAAAGTGTATTAGTTAAAGGTAAAATCTTAACTAAATCTTTTAAAAAAAGGCGACAGTTTGATTGTTAAAATCAACCTGAACGGACGCTTTATGTGTTTGGTTTTTTAATAAATAGCGCTTTAAAGTGCTTATTGTCAGTATTTAAAGCGTTTACTAATCCATTAAAAGCAAACGAAATGCCAATAGAAATAAAAGAACTCCATATTAAGATAAATGTGGACGAAAATGCATCCGGTACAACAACTGCCACATCGGTAGACAAGGAAGGAATCATGCGGGCAATCAGCGAAAGCGTAGAACAAATAGTAACTATTGAACAACGTAAAAAAGAAAGATAATGGGAGGATCAATTCAAAAATTAACGATTGGAACCTATAAAGATTCAAACTATGAAACCAGGATCTTAATGGGGGCTTTTAAAGCGTTTATCAATCCTGCGGGTTTTTCCATGACCTATAAATCAAATTTTGCTTCAGATCAGGCAATGGGTACTTCTAAAGCAGATTTGAAATATACCAATTCGGTTCCGTCTGATTTACAATTAGATTTTCTTTTTGATGGCACAGGAGTATCAGAAGCAAATGCCGTAACTAAAGCACTTAGTAGCGCGGCGCAAAAAGCGGGTCAGGGATCAGCATTCGCAGCGGCTGCAGTGTCAAAACAGATAAAAGATTTTTATAAGGCTACAGGGCAACTTGAAGGAAGGATTCACAAACCCTATAATGTTATTATAAACTGGGGTGATTTTGAATTTCTGGGATTTCTGTCGGAGTTTACCATCGAATATAAATTATTCAATAATGAAGGAAAACCGTTACGGGCAATCGGAAAAGCAAAATTTACAGAATCCATTAGCCCGGAACTCGCTGCAAAAACAGATAAACTAAACTCGCCCGATCTTACCCATAAACGAACGGTAGTAGATGGTGACACACTGCCTTTGATGACCGAAAGAATTTATGGCGATTCCAAATACTATTTAGAAGTCGCCAAAGTAAACGGTATTATCGATTTCAGGCAATTAACTCCCGGACAAGAATTATTCTTTCCACCTATAGCAAAAATATCATAAGATGAATAATAGCGGCTACATACAAACAGCAAAAACTCCCGACCTGGTAACCTATAAAGTGATGTCCGGAGGCACAGAACTGCCCGTTCAATACGGCGTAAAAAGTATTGTGGTAGAAAAAGAAGTGAACAGGATTCCACATGCCCGCATTGTTATTTTAGATGGAAGTGCTCCGGATCAGAATTTTAAACTAAGTAGTGAAAATTTACTGATTCCGGGAAAGGAAATTGAAATTACGGTTGGATACCATTCCAAAGAAGACACCCTTTTTAAAGGAGTTGTGGTAAAACATAACTTAAAAGTTAAAAACGGATCGACTTACCTGATTGTGGAGTGTAAAGACAAAGCCGTCAAGATGACTTTGGGAAGAAAAAGCAAGTATTTCTACGAAAGTAAGGACAGCGATATTATCGAAGAGCTGATCGGAAATAGTGGTGCTACTGCCGATGTTGAAGCTACAGCAAAATCACATAAGGAATTGGTGCAATACCGTGCCTCCGATTGGGATTTTATGGTAACCCGGGCACAGGCCAATGGGAAACTTTGTTTTGTAGACGACGGCACCATCAAAGTAGCCAAACCGAAAGTGAGCGGCGAAACGGTAGAAACCGTAGCCTTTGGTTCTTCTGTTCATGAATTTGACGGAGAAATCGACGCCAGAAATCAGTTTAGTAAAATCACGGCTACTTCGTGGAGTTATACCGATCAGGAAATCGTAGAAGCAGAAGCGCAGGATCCTGCAATTGCACTCAATGGTGACCTTTCGCCAGGTGATCTGGCTGCTGTTTTCGGAATTGAAGACCTGCAGTTGCGACACGGAGGTAAGATAACCCAGGAAGAACTACAGGACTGGGGCGATGCCAAAGCCGTTTTTCAGCAATTAGCGAAAACACGCGGAACAGTAAAGTTTCAGGGGATTTCAAAAGTAAAACCAGGCGTTTTATTAAAATTAGAAGGCTTAGGAAACCGATTTAACGGTACCATTTATGTCACAGGCGTACGCCATGAAGTTGCAGAAGGAAACTGGTTGGTGACCGCACAATTTGGATTAACACCAACGTGGTTCTCAGAAACCTATGAAGTGAGCGAAATGCCGGGATCCGGAATCATGCCGGCCATTAGCGGTTTGCATGTTGGAGTGGTATCACAATTGGAATCGGATCCGGATGGAGAAGATCGAATCCTGGTACAAATACCAATTATTAACAATGAAGAAGAAGGAATCTGGTGTCGTGTAGCAACACTTGATGCCGGAGAAAACAGAGGCTCTTTTTTCAGACCGGAAATTGGCGATGAGGTTATTATTGGTTTCATAAACGACGATCCGAACGATGCCGTAGTACTGGGAATGTTGCACAGCAGTGCCAAACCGGCACCGATAACAGCCACCGATGACAATCATGAAAAAGGATTCGTGACCCGAAGTGAAATGAAAATGATTTTCAATGATGATAAAATTTCCTACACACTTGAAACACCGGCTGGTAAGAAAGTGATTTTAGACGAAGATGCCGATATTATAAAGATTGAAGATGAACATTCGAACATACTCACCTTTAAAAGTGATGGTATTACGATGGAAAGTGCGGGAGATATTAAAATTAAAGCCTCCGGAGATGTCAGCATCGAAGGAACCAATGTAAAACTGAAAGCCAGCGCACAGTTTAAAGCCGAAGGAAGCTCCGGTTCGGAAGTGTCCTCAGGAGCAGTAACCGTAGTTAAAGGCTCTCAGGTAAAAATCAACTAAAAAGCGATAAGGATCGCGATGACGAAAAAAGAAATGCAAAGGAAGCGACGCCTTACGATCTGAAAAAATTATAAATAACAATATATGAAACCAGCAGCACGAATTACAGATATGCATACCTGCCCGATGGTTACCGGAAATGTACCTCATGTAGGCGGACCTATATTGCCGGCCGGCGAACCGACAGTATTAATTGGCGGAATGCCCGCAGCAAGAGTAGGCGACAAAGCAATCTGTACCGGTCCACCCGATACGATAGCCGCCGGATCATCGACCGTTTTAATAGGCGGAAAACCGGCAGCAAGACAAGGCGATACCACAGCACATGGAGGTGTCATATCGGCTGGTCTGCCCACCGTGTTAATTGGTGGATAATGCTGCACAATGATATTTAAACTCAGTAATGGCTTTGCTACCCGTATTCGGCCTGGCCTGAAAACTGAAACATCCATAACCACACCGCGGTAAACAAAGGCATCATATTACCGATAAACTATTACAATAAAAAAAATATAAAGAACAGTATGAAAATAAATACAGATTTTTTAGGAATAGGTTGGAGCTTTCCGCCTGAGTTTAATAAAGCAGAAGGAAGCGTGACGATGACTACTGATGTTGAAGATATCAATAACAGTTTAATAATCCTTTTGTCTACGCGACCAGGAGAACGTGTCATGTTTCCAAACTATGGCTGTGATTTACAGGAAATGCTTTTTAAGCCCCTGGAACTAACACTAATCACACAAATGAAAGGTATTATTGAACGCGCCATCTTGTACCACGAACCCCGGATCAATATTATCAGTATTGAAATTGATACTACAGAAGAACTGGAAGGACAGGTGTTGATACATATCGATTATGAAGTAAGAAATACCAATACGAGAAGCAATGTTGTTTTCCCTTTCTATAAAGGAGAAGCCACAGCAATCTAAACGACTTGTAATTACTGTAACCCGATTCGATTTTGCCAGAATAGTTTACATCAAGTATTGCAGCTGACCATAGAAAATTAAATATAAACAAATGAAAAAAATAGATACATTTTCGCATTATCGTGACGGAAAATCACAAATGCAACGCTTTTTAACAGAACTTGATCCCAGTAATCTTGAATTGCACGATTTCGATTTGTTTGATTGGCTACTCTTTGCAAACAATTTTGCCAATCATGTAAATTATTTTGATAAAAATGATGCAACAACACCTAACGGAAGCTGGGAAGGCTTTTTTTTAGGTGCCGATGATTATTCCATTCCGCGTAGGGAAAGTGTTGCTTACAAAAGCCTGAAAAAAGAGGTTACAGAACTTGTCGCTCAATTTGAGAAAGACGGAAGTCTTACGCCTCACCTGACTTTATTTATCTGCTTTATTAAGTTGATGGATTTTTCGAAAAAGGCACTTAATAACCTTACCCAAAGACATCTGGATTTCTATTACAATGAAATTCTTCAGATCGAAAAACAAGATGCCAAATCGGATAAGGTTTATGTGATTTTCGAATTAGCCAAAAAAGCAATCCAGGAAAGAGTACCGGAAGGTACCTTACTTGACGCTAAAAAAGATGCAACAGGTAAAAAACGTGTTTTTAAAACCGAAAAAGAACTTATTGCCAGCCAGGCAAAAGTGGTCGGACTGAAAAGCTTTTTAAACGATAAAACAAAAAAAGAACTAAAAATAGCCCGTGCGGTTAATACCTTAGACGGAATAGCCGAAAAACTAACGGAAACCAGTAATTATTGGTGGCCTTTCGGATACAATTCGGACGAATCCAAGCCGGAAAAATCGGACTTTAAAGAACTTGAAAACGCCAAACTGGGCTTTTCAATCGCTTCCTCATTGCTAAGCTTAAAAGAAGGCGAACGTACCGTAACCGTTACGATCAGCTTCCGAAATAACGGAACCTCAAGATTAGCGGCTTTAAAGCCTAATGAAATCGAAAACAATATCAAATTGTTTTACAG
The DNA here is from genome assembly GCF_013389455.1 of Flavobacterium inviolabile. Lineage (NCBI taxonomy): Bacteria > Pseudomonadati > Bacteroidota > Flavobacteriia > Flavobacteriales > Flavobacteriaceae > Flavobacterium > Flavobacterium inviolabile. Next base: position 1,310,994 of record NZ_CP058278.1, read on the forward strand.
TGGTGAAAAAGAATGGGTGTCTGGTAGTGCAATAAAATGTCTTAACAACGATGCTAAAAGTCTACAGTTATCCTTTACGCTGACGAAGAATTTCCCGGCCGTAGTAAACTACAATAAAGAAGTATTGGGCGGAACATTCCTGACCAATTTTGCCATTGCACGATTTATGATCGAAGGAAACAAGTACTATGAACTTTATGAGGCACTGGCGGAAAAAGAAATCCAGAATGTAGACATTGCCGTTGATGTAAAAGGAGTAAAATCCATTTTGATTGAAAACGATAGCAGTACGCTAAATCCGGAAAAAGATTATTTCCCATTTACAGGACAACCGGTAACAGGATCTAATTTTTATATTAAATATCCGGAGATGTTTGCTAAAAAATGGGATAAAGCATCCATTACAATCAATTGGAAAAACACACCAACATCGATAAAAGATCTTTATGAAGGCTATACGATTAAGCCCAATGTTGTTGTTTCGAAAAATACTTTTAGCGCTGCTAAAATGAAGAGTTCTGTTGTTGTTCAGGACGATCATTTTAAAGCGAATGCTTCTCTTTTAGAAAAAGAAGGATGGGCTATAAAAGCGACAGACATCCAGTTGTACCAAAAAACGGAAACCGGTTATCAAACGTATTTTTCGATCAAAAACGCCAGTCCTGTTGCGGGAACTTCCGAGTCGATCCGATTAACCTTAAAACAATCGGCATTACAGGATGTCTATCCAAAATTATACACACTGGCATTAACCAGCGGCGAAACAAACATCCTGATCCCGAATGAACCGTATATCCCAGTGACCGAAAATGTCGAATTGAACTATTCGGCTTCAGAAAGTGCTTATACGGGCCGAAATATTCTGGTAAAGAATGTAAAAGCATTAAATACAAAAAGCGCTTTTGCGAACCAAAATATTCTGGCAAAGAATGTAAAATCATTAAACATTGAAAGCATTTCTCCGAGCCGAAGTATTCTGGCAAACAGTGTAAAATCAGCAAAGAACAAAGAAGTAACATTGTTTTATGAAGATGCATTTGGTCAGGTTGAAAAAGAAATGTCCGCCAATAGTATTGTACCGATTCACGAAGCTGGAGGCGAATTGTTTATCTGCCTGGATGCCAATCCAAGTGAAACGGTATCCTTGCTAATCCAGGCTTTGGAAGGAAGTGAAAACACTTTGGCCGATACCTTTGAGAACAATGAAAATATTGAATGGGATATTCTTTCTAAGAATACATGGATAAGTCTTAGAAACAATATCCTGACAAACGAAACGAAACGATTCCTGGAATCCGGAATCCTGAAATTTAAGATTCCGAAGGATATTGATATAAACACAACCTTATTTGAGAAAAAAGGGATATGGATCAGAGCTAAAACAAAAACAAGCTATGACGCCGTATGTAAAATTCAGGGAATTTATACACAAGCTGTTCTGGCTACTTTTCAGAATCAGGACAATGATTTGACCCACCTGGATCACGGACTGGAAGCGGGAACCATCGCAAAACTAATTACAAGAGTACCGCAGATCAAATCGGTAAGTCAGCCCTATAATTCTTTCGACGGAAAATATAAGGAAACCGATGCGGCTTTCTACAGACGTGTTAGCGAACGATTACGACACAAAAACAGAGCGATTACACAATGGGATTATGAGCAACTTGTTTTGCAGGAATTCCCAGACGTTTTTATGGTGAAATGTTTGAACCATACTTCCGAAAAATCATTTATGGCTCCTGGTCATGTGACACTGGTTGTGATTCCGAATACCAAAAATAAAAATGCATTCGACATTTACCAGCCACGAATAAGTCGTGCCAGTTTGAACAAGATTCAAAACTATGTTAATGGATTAAATTCAATGCATGTTAAAACCCATGTTATCAATCCAAACTATCAGGAAGCCACTGTAGAAATAGAAGCGAAATTCTTTAACGAATATGATGAGGCATTTTATAGCAAGCAACTGGACGAAGATATTAAAAAATTTATATCGCCCTGGGCTTTCGGAGATTCTGACGTAGTTTCTTTTAATATGAAACTCAATGTAAATCAGTTGATTAATTATTTGGAGCAACTTTATTATGTTGACTATATCGACAGTTTACAGGTAATGATTAATGGTGAAATACAGACGAAATATTTAATCGAAGTAGATCCGAAATCCATATTAGTATCCGCAAAACAACATGCTGTGACTATTGCAAAACAGGTATGTATTTAAACAAAACAAATAGATAAAAAACAGATAATTATGTCAGAAAATAGTCATATTAGTATACCTAAAAAAGTTGAAACGGAAGACCAGTTAGATTTTCAGTTTCTACGAAAGACAGGTATTAAATACATAGAAGAACTGGGTAGTAAACTCTGGACAGATTATAATTCTCATGATCCTGGGATCACTACTTTGGAAGTGTTAAGTTATGCCATTACCGATCTGGGCATGCGAATGAACCTTAATACGGAAGATATTTTATCTTCTGAAGATCCGGATAAAAATATTGAAAACCAATTTATTAAAGCTACCGAAATTCTGCCGTCAAGACCATTGAATGAGCTGGATTACCGAAAATTATTTATCGATGTTGGTTTAAAATCGGGCAGTAGCAGAGCTGTAAAAAACTGCTGGTGGCGTCCTAGAGTAGAATTGGTTTATGCCGATTGTAAGTCAACAAAACTGGCGTTAAACCCGAACGATTTAGGCGTAACTGAAACAAAAAGCTTCGACGTAAAAGGACTTTATGATCTTTATGTAGAATATGGTGATGACCTTGAAGGAGAAGACGCAACCGATGTTTGCGACAGATCGAACACCAGAATAAAAATTCTGGAACGTTATCATGCAAACAGAAGCCTTTGTGAGGATTTAGTAGACATCAGGGAAGTTGAAACGCAAAGTATTGCGGTTTGTGCCCGGATTGGTGTTACAAACAAAGCCGACGAAGAACTCGTACACGCAAAAGTGTTGCGAAGCATTAACAATTACCTGTCGCCGGAAGTGCACTTCTATTCCTTAAAGCAAATGCTGGACAAAGGATATACGACCGATCAGATTTTTGACGGACCGCTTTTGGATAATGGTTTTATCGATACGGAAGAACTTAAAAACAGTCAGCTAAGAAAAGAAGTACGGCTGTCCGATATTATCAGTGAGATTATGAAGGTTGAAGGCGTTCAGGAAATTAAAGAAATTTCTATCGCCGGATGTGACGGTACTTTACAACAAAGTGATGAATGGGTGATCTGTATCGGAGAAGGAAAAAAACCGGTATTGTGTGATCTAAGTTCTTTTAGCTATTCCAAAGGATCGCTACCGTTAAATATCAATCGTAAAAAAGTAGCCGAATACCAGAAAACATTCCGTGAGGAGCAGGAAGCACTTAGAGTAGATGCGCGGTTAAACAAAACATTGGAAATCCCTACAGGAACGGCCTATGACTTGGGAAATTATGCCTCTATTTTAAATGAATTCCCGGATACCTATGGTGTGGGAACATCCGGAATTATTGGAAATCCGGGTGTGGAAAGAGAAGCGCTTGCCAAGCAGTTACAAGGGTATTTGCTGTTTTTCGATAAAGTACTGGCCAGTTATTTCAAACATCTTGAAAAAGTAAAAGAAATATTGAGTGTTAACGGTACGCTGAAAAGAACCTATTTTACACAGGCGCTTAAAGGAATCAATGGTTTTGAAAATCTGGTAAAGAATTATGTAACTAACGACGACGATAAGCTTACCGATGCTTTATATGAAGAACTGGACAATAGTGTAGAACGAAGAAACAAGATTCTGGATCACCTGACTGCCCGGTTTGCAGAAACATTCAGCGATTATACCTTCCTGATGAAAACACTTTACGGAGTGTCTACCGATGAAATTGTATTGCGAAACAAAGAAGTTTTCCTGAGCGAGTACAGCACATTGAGTACCGATAGAGGATTGGGGCATAATTATACCCTGACTGCCGATACCGATTTGTGGAATACCAGTAACGTTTCCGGAGTACAAAAAAGAATTGCGCGATTGTTGGGAATGAAAGATTACAAGCACCGAAATGTGTCCAATTCGCCTGTTCAGATTATCGAAATCACAGAAAGCGGAGCCCCGGCCTTTAAATGGCGTATTAAGGATGCCGACAATGCCATTATTCTGAGTGGTGTTAAAAGCTTCAAGATTGAGTATGGCGCTACACAAACGTTAAACGAAGCCGTTTATCAGGTCATTCAGATTGATCAGGAAGATCTTGAAAACAAGCTGGAAACCACTTTTAATGGAAACGAACGTATTGGAAACATCATCATCCGTAAATCGGAGATGGAAAATTTCTATCTGGAAATTGTAGACGATTCCGAAGCGGCTGTAGTTATCGCATCCCATAAGAAAACAAATCCGTATACGTCACAGGATGCCTTAAAAGAGGGAATCCTTAATCTGGTAGATTATTTCAAATATCGCTTCACCGAAGAAGGGCTTTTCCTGGTAGAACACATGTTGTTAAAACCATCGGTTAAAAATTATGATTTGATGGGCGGTATCGGTTGTATGGCTATTGAAGACACTTTTATCGTGATGTATGATGGCGATGGCGGCTCTGGAGCTGCCGATCCGGATGCCTTTATGACTACCTGCGAAGATGGTTGTGAGAACGATATTTTTGATCCGTATTCCTACCGTGTCAGCGTAGTGCTTTCCGGATATGCATATCGTTTTTCAGATTATGATTTCAGACGTTATGCCGAAACGGTTATCCGACAAGAACTTCCGGCACACGTTTTAGCAAAAATTTGTTGGGTTGGTGACAGACAGGGTGAGGTCGAAACCGCGATGGGTGATCTGTCGGATTTCGAAAGAACCTATAAAAAATTCCTTCTCGATAAAGCACGAAATAATATTAGCAGTTTGGGAAGCAGTACCAAAGCGTTACTGGATGCACTAACCAACTTAAATAATATCTATAAGCCGGGAAGGCTGTTAGACTGTGCCGTGGACGATAACGACAGTCTGGATGGAAAAATCATACTAGGACAATCAAACATATAAAACAGAAAAAGAATGAACACTAAATTAGATAATATCACGACCCAGTATAGAAAGTTCAACGTAAATCAGGCGTTAACCGAAGGGCAATTGAATGAATTTATTGATTATTTTGAAGATCAGGATCGTTTATCAAGAACCAGGCTAAATGGTGTTGGAGTCGGTTGCGGTTTTGAAACCGGCTTTATGGCGAATACTGCGGCACGAATCGCAGTCGTAAACCCAGACCAGCAGCAGTATCAGCAGCAATTTCAATTTATTACAATTTCGCAAGGTGTGGGTGTTACCACAGATGGAGACCTGATTACGTTGCGTAAAAATATTCCCGGATCTAAATCTAAAGAGGTTAAAATAGACGATGCCGAAACAAAATATGCATACTATAGAGCCTATTTGGATCCCTACAAATATCCGCATTTCTATAGCGGAAATACACAAATGCCGCTATTGGAATTGTTTACCCAGGCCGACTATGAGGATCTGATAGCAAAAGGAGCCATAGCCGATTCCTTTCGTCCTGTATCAGCGCTGCAACAGGAAGTGCGCAATAAAATCGTAATTCTATATCTGGAAAGCTATTCTAATGAAGAATCACCTTGTCAGGATGTCGATTGCGACAATAATGGAGCAGAACAGGTGTCTGATCTTAAAGTGCTTTTGGCGAACAGAAGCGACATGGATTTCTATGCACTTAACAGTAATGGATATGACAGTATTTATCAACAGTACAATAACTACGAATTACTTTATGAACAGTTAAGAAACGTTGAAGTTCCAAGGGTAATTCTGGATAGAAATGTGACAACGGAATTGGCGTTACGTACAAAATTCCAGAATGCCATTCAGAGTGGTACACTGATTACCGATTTGGATTTTAGTTTTAATCTCATTGCGGATATGTTTGATATTACCATGGACTTTGGTGGATTAAACCTGAGAGATAAACTGGATCAGGCATTAAATACGGCTTCATACGATTATCAGTATCGCTATGACCTGTTAAAAGATTTAGTGGATACATACAACGAGATCAAAGGATTGGTATTGCACCTTAAATCCGAATGTTGTCCGGATATTAACGCGTTTCAAAAGCACCTTTTGTTAGGACCTCTTGGCGCTCCGCTAAATCAGGGAGATCATACGTCATACCGTCATGATTTTTATAGTGCGCCAATCAATACCCATGAAGATGAAAACAAAGAAAAATTGATTTCATTGGCGAACCGTTTTACGCTAAAACTTAAAAAATTCCAATCGTTTAAAGGGCCGATCGTTATCACACCGTCTAACATAGGTGTTGCGCTAAGTGAAAAAGCCATTCCGTTTTATTATAATGTAGATCTGGATCTGTTAGAAAAATGGAATTTCGAAAAAACGAAAAATTATAAGGAAACCTATAACTTAAGTTACCATAAAGCCAATCTGGCAACCGACGATTTTATTCGGAATCCGTTGCTGTACAATATGGACCACAACGATTTTTATAAAATTGAAGGCTTTGTCGGGATGCCGTATACCATTGCAATGCAAAATATTAATGCCCTTAGGGATAGATATGGATTGGCATTTAAAGTTTCCGGATTATCCCTGGAGAAAAGTACCTCCCGAGCGCTTAGCGGAACCATTACAACGGCTACTGCTGCTACAGCTACTGTTGCTACTGCCGCTGCTGCCGCTGCGGGTATTGCTGCCGTAGTTACACCGGGCGACGTAACGGCTGTACCAGAAACACCTGTTTTGCCAGTGGGACCAGAGTTGACAACCATATCAATCAAAGATCTGAGAGCACAATTAGTGGCTATTTCCAGTGATATTAGTAATCAGGTTAATGCACAGCAAACCTTGCGAACAATATCCGGCTTGGATAATCAATTGAAATTATTAAATACGATCGATTTTAAAGCGATTGCTGATTCGGGGATTTCCATTGTAACACAAACGGCCAAAGAAGAAAAGGTAGACACCGAATTTTTAGGCGATTTCCTTGACCTGAAATCAGGATTGGAGCATGATGGCGGTGTACCGGTTGGCGGGACTTTGTATCTGATTTACAGATCGGAAGAACACAATACCGTTTTAGCCGATTTTGCATTGCCTTACCTGTGTTGTTCCAAAAAAGATCCGGTATTTATGGCATTGCCTACGGCTAAATTATGTCAGAATGATGCGAAGATTCCGTTTACGATTATTCCTTTGGATGGCGACATCAAAGCGAATATTGCAGGTCGGGAAGTGAAAGTCGTTAGTAAAACTGCAGGTCAGAATTTCTTCGATCCGGGCCTTGTGGCAGCGGCCGATTTAGGTAAAACAATCACCTTTACCGTTAACGACGATCCTGTGGATGCAAAAATGATCGTGCATGCACTGCCAAATGTAACGGTAACCGCTTCTGAACCGATTCACGGTGAAGTTCCGGATCTTCCGGATGCAGAGGTAACATTTACAGTTACCGGAGCGCTTGCAAATCTGACCTATATGATGGATTTTGGCGATGGTAAAAAAGCTTCGGGTACAGTGCCATTAGATGGTAAAATCAAGAATACGTACAAGCTTGTTGCAGGTCAGGAAGATACTTTCAGACCAACGATTACAATTTCGAACACGAACAGTTGTTCTAAAAAATATGATCTTAAACCGATTGTAATAACAGGACAAACAACCGTGAAATGTTTATCCGGTCTGGAAGTCACGATTCAGTATCACGATACCAAAGGACCTTGTCCGGGTGGACACGCTTGTAACTCGGCCCGATTCAAGTTATTGGCAAATTCGATACCACTTGGCAATGCCACTAATGGTAGTAACATTGTGAACTTAAATAATGGTAGTGCAGCACTTCAGCCGGGACAGGCTTATGGCGATGGAGAAACTTCCGGAAGATCGCGTAAGTGGACCTATAGCATTTCGGCAACAGAGGCACAGGCCATTGTTGCGGCAAACCAGCCTAACGACGGATTCATTTCGTTCTCATTGGTTTGTGCAGACAGTTCTTGTCACAGCGGTGTAGCATGGACTACATTAAAATTAGATGGTGCGGTAATTTATAATGGTTGTCCGAAAAATAACTTCTTGACTATTAACCCTTGTACAGGAGAAATAAAGAAATAATATGAAACTGATCGAACGATATGAAAAAGACGGAACTGTCATTGAAGTTGATAGTTTGCTTACTACAAGCGATGCCGTTATCGATATAAAACAAATCATGGTAATGAATAATGAAGAGGTTCTTTTTTGTTTTGATACCGTAGAAGATAGGATTATTATGACTGAATCTGCCGATGCTTTTATAGCAAAATACAAGGACTATTTGGGAACGTTGGAGAAAAAAACAGCTCATGTAGATACGGGGTGTGGATGCAAAAGTTGTAAGTAATGACATCTTTAAAGGATTTATAAAACGCGTCATGCTTGAACACAATCAGGACAGATACTGCGGGACTTGATACGGTAACGGAATGCAAAATAACCGCAGTATGGCTTCCTGTGAAAAGCTGCTAAACCATTTAAATTATTAAAAATGAATTACAATTATCAATTAAATAACATAGCAACCCAATACCGAAAATTTAGTAAAGGGCAAAGAGTAGAGGATTTGCAATTCAACGAGTTCCTGGATTTTTTTGAAGATCAGGACCGCTTGTCCCGGGTTATGCTGGAAGGCGTAGGGATTGTGTGTGGTTTAGAACCACAACCGATTTACGAAAATAACCTGCTTACCAAAATAAAGCTTTCGCAAGGTGTTGCAATCACTACAGATGGAGATTTGCTTACGTTAAACAAGAAAAGCAAAATCCAGGATTTAAGTGGCGACGCCTATATGGGCGAACTAAAAAACATAAACATATCCGATAAAGAATACACACATTGGAGGGTTTATGACAATAGTAAAGCAATGTATCCGCCTTTTCATACCAATTTAGGAGTGCAGAACGTACAACTTTGGGAACTGGCAACAGCCGAAGAAGCTACAACAAATTTTCAGCCGTTGGCAACACTTGGCGATTTTGATGACAAATACTTACTGCTTTATCTTGAAAGTTATGAAAAAGAAGTAAAACCATGTCGCGGTGTGGATTGTGATAATCACGGAATCCAGCAAATTCGAAACCTGAAAGTGTTGGTTACGACACATAGTAGTGCCGACCGGATTCTGGCTAAGGATAACGTTTTTCCGGAACGTATGATCTCGGGTAACGTAACCACAGCCAGAAAATTAAAACGTGTTATTTTAACACCACAACTGGGAACACCGGAACAATTAAAACAGGCATATAAAAATATTGTAACGGAAAATGATTACGGTTGGATGTTTTCGAATATTGATTTTATTTCGGAAAAAATGAACATCCCGTTGATCAATCGGGCCAACTTTGTGAGTACGCTAAACCAGCTTGCCAATCAGAGTAATAATTTTCAGTATGCCTATGATGTCCTTAAAGACTTAGTGGAAACGTTTGCCGAAATCGTCAAATTACTACCGGGTTCCTTTACGAAATCGCTGCCCGATGTAGCTTCTTTTCCAAAGCATGTCATACTTGGGAAATTGCTGCCAATAGCCGGATACGATTATACCAGACATAACTTTTATAATTCGCCTGTTTTAGACAGCGAAAAAAAGACATTAAGGGTTAGAACATTAATCGAACGCTTTAATCAATTGATCCTTGCGTTTAGAAATCCGACCAATATTGGTACCGGAGTTGTCATTACGCCGTCAATGAATAAAAGTTCGTTAGGAGACCGATCCATTCCGTTTTATTATGAAACTTCGGAAGAATTTTTACGCCTTTGGAATTTTGATAAAACAAGTAACAGGGCTTTCGATACGAATTTAAATTATAATAAATCGAATCTTTCAACAGCGCTTAACGTGCAAATGCCGCTCGATTACAACATCGATAAAATGCCTTATTATCTTATCGAAGGACATCAGGGAGGTGATTATCATGAAGTGATCGATGCGATTCAGACAATAAAAAACGCGAAGCAGTTAGGCTTTGAAGTAATGTCGGTATCTCTGACACAACTACTTAATAATAAGGATTTCTATAAGGCTGATTTTGCCGATTATGTTGGGAAAAACCCGGCATTGGAACATAAACATGGAGTTCATAAAGGAGGTACTTTTGTCGTGGTTTACAAATCGGAAAGTGATCCTTATGTAATTGCCGATTTTGCCCTGCCTTACATTTGTTGTACACCAAAAACACCTATTTCGTTAAGCCTTCCGTCTCAGACCGTTTGTAAAAATGGAAAACCGATGGTTTTTACCGTAAATCCGCCAAATGGAGAAGTAAAAGCAGCTGCTGGCAATGTACTCCTTGCAGGTGTTACAAAGATCAACGGACAATATTTGTTTGATCCGGACTTGGTTGAACCGGCATTACTGAATCAGGAGATCAGTTTTACAGTAAACGGAAAACCAACCAATTGTAAGGTCAGAGTTTTACCAATACCTGCCGTAACAATCAATGCGGTCAAATTTGATTATCCTGAAGGCGATTCAACGCAAACAGTTGTGACGTTTAAGGTTTCGAATCAGAATGGAGTGGAATATGATTATAAATGGGATTTCCTGGGTAATGGAAGCTATGTTTCTGTTAAACCGGATGATGCGGGTAATGTTAAAAATATATACTTTGCTAAAGGTAAAGTTAGAAGAAACCCGGTAAATGTCCTGGTTACAGCAGGAAACGGCTGTTCTCAGATGGTAACGCTTACCAATTGGTATGTGTCGCAACCAACAAATAATAATACTCCTCCAACGGTGGCGCTTAGTGCTATACCTACGGACTTGTATGTACCGGGGAGGCACCAGTCAAAAATTTACAGAGAAGTAACGCCTGGAACAGGTACAATTCCGGATTCCGGTTATATATGGTCGTGCGATGATCCTAATGTGATTATCTCAGGTACCAGCAATCCGGTTGGAGCAACTTTCCCTTATGCCGGAGTCTTTACGGTGAAGTTAACGGTTAAAGATTCTAATAATTTAGAAGGGTCCGCTACCCTTGTGTTTGATGTGAAAACGCAGGTGAGTATTACAAATTTGATTGTAACGCCATCGGAACCAAGTACCAATGATATTGTGAATGTTAGGGCTGTGACGAATAATCCAAGCAATATTCAGGACTTACAATATGAGTGGTACCTGGATGGTGAGCGGGTCAATACTACATCTGTAAATGAGATGGATTTCGGGCCGCTTGATGCCGGGGAAAGAAAGATTGATGTGCTTTTGAGCAGCAGTGCGGGTTGGTATCATTCAACGGAAGTGCATACCGTTATAGTGCAGGTTCAGGAGCCGGTATCACCGCGGGGAGGGACTTCCTTCTTGCCGGGAACCAAGATAACCATGGAAAATGGAAGCTTGAAAAATATTGAAGAAATCAAAAAAGGGGATCGGTTAAAATCCTATAAGGGCTCCGTGACGGTTATCAGATCTGTTAATTATAAGGCGGAGGTTAATCTGTACCGATTGAATGAGGAGGTACACTTTATAACGGGGGCACATCCGGTACGAACAACATCTGGCTGGCGATCGTATGAACCGGAAAAGACCAGAGCGATTCTGCCGTCATTTCAGATTGGCCAGCTGAGTGGAGACATTATGCTTATGAAAGCTGGAGATCTAACGGAACCATTACAAACGGACGACTTTATAAGCGGGAATTTTACAGTGTATAATCTGGAAGTAAACGGAACTTTGGATTATTTTGCTAATGGCTATTCTGTACATAGTGAAATAATGCCACAGGCATAGGCTAAATGCTTAATCGGTTAAAGTAATCGAGCGTGATAAGCAGGTTGAGGTTGTTTAGTGGCAAGAAAACGTCGGGCCTTCCGGCCCTACGTTTCTGTTTGTTTTTTTGAGAATTTAAAGAAACCATGATCAAATGGTCAGGAAGCGATTGTTGTTATCGCCGGTTGTTTTTGCGTCTTGTACTAATGATGTTAAACAGTTTGGCAACATCCTTAAGATGGATTTCAAAATCATTGTAATAGTCATTTAAGGAATGCAGCGTAATAATTCCGTTTTCCACATCGTGATTGATGATCCGTTTTACCAAAATACCTTTTTCCTTGTGGATAATCACAAAGTCCCACTTGTTATAATGCAGTTTGCTCATCCAGAAATCCTGTCTGATATTCCTGCATAATAAAATGTCGCCTTCCAGGTAGCTCTCGTAGGATCCGTTATCCATACTGTCGCCTTTAACTTCGAAGCACATGTACTCGCCCCGGTGTTCTACGTCGTCAGTGAAGGGAATGGTAGGAAGGCTTTCCGTGTATTCTTCATCGGCAAAACCGTTAAGGTAACCGGCTTGTGCATATTGGTTTACAAGCGGCACATTCATGACCTTTAATTCGGAAAAAATAACCGGAGATCCATTTTCATTAGTTGGTTTCTGTTTTTTAGCTAACAGGCTTTTCATGAAAAAGGCAGTCGTTTCAGGAATTTTTCGTTCGCCTTTTTCCCAATACTGTATCGCTCTAATTCCAACTCCAATAGATTTTGACAGCTCAGATTGCTTCATGTTTAAGTTTTTTCGAATTTCTTTAAACTCTAAATAATTCATAATGAGATTTTTATAAATATTAAACAAAATAAAACGCAAATTGTACTCTTTTTTGTTTTGTAAACACGAACATAATTCGCATATTTGTCGTGTAGCGTATCGAGATTAATGCAAATATACGAAATATATGCAACATTTAACAGTGTTGCTAGTATTGGTATAATCAAGTGACGCTCTTATATTACAGTGTTTTATTTCCTTTTTGGAAACTGCAAAAATACAAAATAAAAATACGAACATAGTGCGGTATTGTGCGTTTTTTATTTTTTTTGCAGAACTATTTGCGTAAAGAAAAGCTACAACAAATGCTGGATTTATTTTTTAATCAATTTTTAAAACAACCAATTTTTAAAACAAACCGATGAGAAGAAGTAAAGAATTAATTGAAAAGCGAAAAGAATTTGTTACGAACTACGTAACGCATAACCAGAGCAAGCAGATGAAGGTGATTGTGACTGAATTGACAGAGATGCTGTTTCTGTCAGAACGTACCATATATAATATCCTTACTGATGATGAAAATGATTACTAGGATTGTAAGCCTTGATAAAGGATGGAACCTGTTCTGGTTCTATCAGGACAAAAACGAACCGGATTTTCCCGAGTTAGGTTGGGAATAAAGCCCGGAACTACGGTAAAAGACTATTTAAATGCAACTGTCAGTATAAAAGATTACCATGCCGTTATGCATCGGATATCGTAAACAGTTAAGAACTTTTCTAAAAAAAGAAACAACGCCACACATTAATATCTGGGAAACAGGCCCGTAAGCCAGTATTTAAAGAAACCTGATGCAATGACTATTGTATAGTGGCGTCTTCAGAGAATAAAAAATAAAGCAAAAAATGACAGGCTTTTTAAGCATTGACTTAAAGGGCAGGAGACCTTTTTGTCTTCATTCGGAAGCATTCCCTTTCAGATTAGCATCCAGATAAACCACTAACTACAAGTATAATACTAATAATTATGAAAAGAAAAAAGAAAGCAACAAAGAGAAAGAAAGGGGTATTTGATGAACCGGAAAAAGATATTGATGATCTTATTGATGATATCGCTTATCTGGATGAGAGTCAAAACATTAAAAAAAGCAAAAGCTTTTTAGACAATATGTACCTGATAAATAAAGAATAATGAATTTAGAAAACTTCAAGATCTTATTTATAGGAACGGCAGTCGCATTCTCAGGAGGACTGTTGAGGGTATTGATTTCGATTCAGAATAAAGAAAAAAAACAGCCTTGGGAACATATCGTAACCTTATTGATTGTGATAATCGTAGGCTTTACAATGAGTTATGTGATGCATAAAGCGAATGTCAATGACAAATGGTATTCCACCGGGATGCTTTTTGTCCTTGGCTATGGCTATGATAAATTCTTGAAAATGATCACAACAAATCTCCCAAGCTGGATTGACAAAGCGGTAAAAGCTTATATCGAAAAGACATACGGGATCAATACGGACAAGGCACCAAAAGAGAAAGAAGAGGAGGATGAAAAATAACTTAAAAAGGCAAAACAGATGAAAACAATAAGTCATGATTTCCCTGAAAATCAATATTACAGGGAAATGACAAAAAAAAAAGGAATTGTGCTGCATCATACCGTCTCTGGCGACTCGGTCGCGGGCGATATCGAATGGTGGAAATCCACTGCGGAACGTGTTGCCACACCTATAATCATCGCTAGAGATGGCGGGATACACCAGTTATATTCTTCTCAATATTGGGCACATCACTTGGGAATAAAGCAAGAACATTTTAAACTATTCGGTCTTCCGGCCTCAAATACCCAGCGAAATAAAGAATTTATAGGAGTGGAGCTTGACAGTTGGGGCGGATTGACCAGTAAAAATGCCCGGTATTATTCCTTTTCAGGCCAGGAAGTAAAGAAAGAAAACGTGGTGTATTATGAAAAAGGATTTCGGGGCTATCAGTATTTTGAGAAATACACGCCGGCGCAGCTCGACTCTTTAAAGGAACTTCTGGAATATTGGGGCAAACGATATGAAATCCCGCTGGACTATAAAGGCGATGTTATGTTTGAATGTAACAAAAGAGCATTGAGCGGCGAAAGCGGAATATGGGGACATGTTTCTTTCAGGCCGGACAAGTCTGATGTGCATCCTCAGCAAGAACTCATCGCGATTCTGAAATCGTTAGCGTAAGGAATGGATATAAAAAACAAGGAAAATGAGAGATAAGGTGCTATGCTATGCTTTGGGTGTTCTGGTTGTTATAATCTTAGTACTGAACATTCGAATGTATTTTTTGAAAAAAGAACTCAATGCCGTTCTCGATGAACAGATGGAGGAATTGGAACTGCTGAAGGAACAGCACTTAATGCGATTAGACAGCATAGCGTTTTTGAAAGAAAAGAAAATCGCCGTGATAGCTGAAAAAGAAAAATCGCTTTATGATCAGGTTGCTAAGGCAAAAGAAAACAATATGCGTTATGAACAAATCAAAATTAACATTGGTAATACTGATGATGCTGACAGCCTGGCACGCCAGCTCACAAACCGCTATTCCGAAAGATAGTGTCGTGATCTCGAAAGAAGTGGCCAGAAAAGTGCTGATTGACCTGGCGGATTATGATCGGCTCAGGGAAAATAAAGTAGAAACGAATCTGGAGGACTGTATCGGAATCCAAAAAGAAAAAGACGTATTGATCAGCTATATGGCACAACAAAACAAGCTTTATGGAGAAACGCTGCTGCTGACTGAAAAACAGTTGAAAATCAGAGACGAACAACTCCGGCTGAATAAGGGCGGCAGCGGCAAAAGCCTGTTGTTTGGTGTGGCGGGTTTTGCTGTAGGCCTTGTGCTGGGCGGGCTGCTGATACAATAACGTTCGAAGAAAATCAGAAGTATTGCAACTACAGAATAGAATAGCCGAAAAGCTATAGCATGAAATAAAAATACTTGAAATTTGCATTGTTCAATAAGAAGAACAGCAGGAAAACCGAAAGGTAAGACTTACTGCAACTACAGAATTCAAACACAAAATATACTTAAAATTCAAATCCAATATTTGAATTTTGTAACCATAAAATAAGCAGATACAATAGTGCTGCATATAAGTAACGGAAGGCATATCCGGCTTATAAAAACAACAAAAAAATACTGAGAAATGTTTAACGGACTGTGGAATTGTTACAAACAGGCAACCATCAGGAACATTACAACAAGATTATGAAAAATATAACGACGAGAGAGGAACTCAAAAAATATTTTGAAAGAGGAGACCGCCCTACTGAGAGCCAGTTTTCGGAACTGATTGACGGATATGTTCATTTAAATGAACTTAATTTCGGACTCTCAATCAAGCCGGCCACAGAAATATTCAATAAGTATTATGACTTTTATAAAGCTGACGATGTTGCTAATTCCGGAGCAGGCCACATAATAATCGAATCGGAAGCAGGAAAGGATCCTCAGATTTTTAACGGGTATCATCATGTCTTAAGCCGGGAAGTGTTCTATAAAAAATTGCATATAGAATTACTTGGCGGAATTAAGATTGAAACACACCAGCCGAAAATCATAATAAAGCGCTACAAGCAGAAAAAAAGACTGCGTAGCGGCTTTAAGAAAAAGTCCGGATTTTATCGGGAAAAAATGACGGATGCAGAACTATGGCAAAGAAAATCAGAATACATTGTGAAAGAACGGGAAATGATTCTTGACCTGGAACCCATCCACTATTTCAGACCGAATAAGGCGTATAAAAACTTTTTGCCATCAGGAAGCCTCAATAAATCCGGTTCTTTTAAGTACTCAAGACATGGAAAAGCTTTTGTACCGATTACCATGCAGGTGGAAATACTGATTAACGGTATTGCATACCGGTCGCAGCCCGTAGGATTAAAAATCATTTTAGGTTCTGCAGGCGATACCGATTCCATAAACTATCTTTTAGATTAATTATCAGGGATAACCCTGTCCAGGTAGGACGTTCTTTTTGTAAGTAGCCCTTGTGCGTCAGGTATAGTTCCTTGCTACGGCAGGAACTGATCCGGAACCGCATGGGATACGTTTTGAGCAAGACCCTGGGGAAACCCGTGGGACTATCCGTCTGCGAACGGCCTTCTGACGGGGTTTATCTTTAAAAAATAAAATATTTCGATTAAAACAGTACAATACAACCCTTGTCCAGGTAGGACGTTCTTTTTGTATGTAGCCCTTGTGTGTCGGGTGTGGTTCCTTGCTACCGCAGGAGCTGATCCGGAACCGCATGGGATACTTTTTGAGAAGGACTCTGGGGAAACCCGTGGGACCATCCGTCTGGGAACGGCCTTCTGATGAGGGGTGTTTGTACAATCGAAATACGATCAGAATACGCTTTAGGGCAAAGTGCTGATTGCTATTGTAATACCCCAAATACACATACAGAAGTACTCCATGCATTTGGGTACCGATATATCCCGGGAATTGAAAACCTCACAATTCCATAGGACCAAACAGTAATCCTGATTGCAGACAAGCTCAAACAGGAATTTTTATCGGAAGTAAAACACCAAAATTTTAATTATTGCCTTCATTTCAGAGGCTTTTCCTGGTTTTAAACAGCACAAAACAGCGGGAATTTAAGGTAAGGTGCAACGGCCATAATGGAAAGTACCTTCTGTATACAACCTACTTTTATAAGGCAGTAATTTTTATCAAATACATATAATATGACAACACCATTTAATGACATACTACAATGGTTCTTACAAGGTAAGAAACCAACGCAGTCAGAGTTTGAAGCAACATTTAGATCTTTCTGGCATAAGGAAGAAGCCATTCCGGCAACTAAAGTGGATGGTCTTAATCAGGCACTTAGCCAAAAGGCAGGGCAGGCAGAATTTACAGCACACCTCACAGATGGGCAGGCTCATACTGGGTTGTTTGCTGCCAAAGAAAATATAGCGAACAAACAAAATAGCCTGACACCGGACAATACCGGAACAAAGTTTCCTACAGTAGATGCTGTGAATCAGGCTATAGGAACCATTGGTAATGCTATTGATATAATTAACGGACAAATAGTATAATGGGAACAATTGCAGATAAACTAACCTATTTAGGACAAACAAAAACAGAAATACGCGATGCGATCATTTCAAAAGGTGTAACGGTTCCAGCCGCAACAACCTTTAGAGAATATGCCGGTAAAATCCGTGAGATAACAGCCGGAAGCGGAGGCGAAAATCCGGTAGTATGGACACGCCCGGCGGATTGGTTGTCCATTGAGAACAGAGTTAAGGAAGGCGATCAGAAATTCGTGGGCTTACACGCAATATATGAAGACAGTAATTTTATTTCCCTATCGGCTACCGGGAATTATACGGTAGATTGGGGTGATGGCGTTGTCGAAAATTTTGCGTCAGGTGTTCAGGCCTACCACATTTATACCTACAGCTCTTTTCCGGGAACAGAAACGACGGGCGGTTACCGCCAGGCTATTGTGACCGTTACACCGCAGTCGGGGCAGAATTTAACGAACGTAAATTTACAGCGAAAGCACAAGCAGGCCGGATTGAATTCGTACAGTACCAGATGGCTGGATATTAGAATGAGCGGACAAAACATGACGAGCCTTGTTATTGGCGGAGCCACAATAATGCACCGATCTTTAGAAGCATGCTGTTTTTTAGGAAGCAACTTAATAACCGATTTTTCCAAATTCTTTTCAGGATGCAGTGCCCTGCAGTCCGTTTCCTTACTGGACACTTCCAAAGGAACGAATTTCAGTAATATGTTCACGTCGTGTACGGCGCTGAAAACCATTCCCTTATTGGTTACGTCAAAAGGAACGGATTTTAGTTATATGTTCGAATCATGCGCTTCTTTAAAAACCGTTCCCTTGCTGGATACATCAAACGGAATGAGTTTTAGCGGCATGTTTTTCGGATGTACTTTACTGCCGGCGGTGCCCTTATTGAATACCGCAAAAGGAACCGATTTTAGTCTGATGTTTTCACTGAGTACCGCTTTGCAAGCCATTCCGTTACTGAATACTTCAAACGGAGCCGCATTTACCAGCATGTTTGAATCATGCGCTTCTTTGAAAACCGTGCCGTTATTGGAAACGTCAAAAGGAACCGATTTTAGTTATATGTTCCAGGGCTGTGTTTCCTTACAAACCGTTCCCTTATTTAAAACGTTAAACGGAACGGACTTTAGTAACATGTTTTTCGGATGTACAGCTTTGCAGACCATTCCACTACTTGTTACGGCAAAGGGAAGCAATTTTAGTAACATGTTCGGATCGTGTGCGGCATTAGAAACACTTCCGTTACTGAATACTTCCGCCGGAACTAATTTTAGCGGGATGTTCACTAATTGCGGGACATTGAGTAAAGCATCCTTTACAGGAACTAAAAATGTACTTTCCTATGCGGGCTGTAAACTTTCCCGAACGGCCTTAGTTGACATCTTTAACAACTTAGCATC
Source organism: Flavobacterium inviolabile (assembly GCF_013389455.1). Lineage (NCBI taxonomy): Bacteria > Pseudomonadati > Bacteroidota > Flavobacteriia > Flavobacteriales > Flavobacteriaceae > Flavobacterium > Flavobacterium inviolabile. The sequence continues at coordinate 1,330,059 of NZ_CP058278.1, forward strand.
CGGAGTATCGTCTAAAACAATAACAATAACAAATAATTGGGGAGCACCATTATTAACGGCCGGTGAAAAAGCAATCGCTACCGGTAAAGGATGGACCATTGTCGGATAAAAAAAATAAAAATATGATAACAAATACAACCGAATATTTTGTAGAAATAATTGCCGGAGAAGGAATGGAATTATTTAACGGACAGGAAAAGACCAACAGAGTTACGGCACCTATCGGTACGGATTTGAGTGGCTGGATCGAAAGAGAACCGGTACCTACTGAAAGTACTCCGGAAGCATAAGCTGCCGGGCAGGAGCGAAGAACTTGACGGAACGCGATTCCGGACAGAAAAAAGCGCCATAGTTACACAAAAGCTGGATTATTTATAGATAAAAGAGCAGCAACAGAATAAAAATACAACCGGATATATTGTCGAAATAACAGGAATTTTAAAAAATAAAGCACTTTAATATGACAAGTTTAACAGAAATGAAAAACTGGTTTAAAACCGGTTTCAAACCAACACAAATGCAATTTTGGTTGTCATGGGACTCGTTTTGGCATAAAGAAGAGATTATCCCGCAGGCCAATATTCTATACCTCGAAACCGATCTTGAAAATAAAGCGAATCTAAAAGGAGAAAATACCTTTACAGACAAGCAGACGATACAAGGCGATTTAGAGTTAAAAGGTAATGTCAAACCAGGCTTCGAATGGTATTCAAGCTTTGGCGGATCTGAAACGGGGAATATGTATTTTGACAGTATTAATCCGACACCGGAATATCCGGAGTTTGACGGTTTATTCTTTTTTGCTCTTGATCCGGGTAGCTTTGATGAAAATATCCAAAGTGAAACAATTACCGTACGCTTATCGGTTGACGATCATTCCGGAAACTACGTTTTTACCAAGAATGACCATTTTGCAGCGACAACCGGTTATGGTCCTACGTGGACAATGCCTGCGTTAACAGGCTACACCAATATTTATTTGGATGGAGCAACCGTACATAGAATAGCGCCTAACGCGGTTAAATTGAACCTGCCGGCGGATACCGACTATATGGGCGGATTCCTGTATGATAATGTAGTCCGGGTACAACCCGACGGAACGCTAAAAGCGGCAGCGCCGGGAATTCCGGATATCGATAGCATACTTGCGGCAAGCGGGAATACCATAAATGCAGATGTCGATTTCAGAACGAACGATAACCACAACAGAAATCAGGTAAACGGCGAAGGCTCTTTGATTGCCTATAATGCAAATGATGGCTCGGGTAACGACAGGTTTGCCTCTTATACCTTGAACGGAGTACGCTTTGAATCGCACTACAATAACCCTTCCTGCCGGTATGCAGTATCGGTAATTCCAAACATGGCACAGGGAAATAGTAATCCGGCCGAGGTAGTATTGCCTAAAAAGAGCGGGCATTTGCCGGTTAAATCAGAACTGCCGGCATTGATCCACCGAACGATTGCTACTACGGCAGCAACATTAACGGATTCGCAGTTAAATACCCTGATAACCCCGCTGGACAACAGTGGTGGTGATTATAGAGCATTGCACACAACGCTGGTTTATAATGGTACTGCAAATGCTACCTGGGCAATTCCGGCAGAGAATTTTAGCAGCTACAGGTACACGATTATCAACAATACCGGACACTCCATAACCATTAACAGGGTTGGAATAACGACCTTTTGGGTAGCAGGAGTATCGAATACTTCGGTAACGATACCGGCAAATGGTTGGGCGGAAATTATTGGCAGCGAAAAAGAAAACCGGTTCTATTTCAGAATTTTTTAAAAAGAATGATAAAATCAGCTTTAATGATCGAAACAGGACCGGGATAACAATCGGAGAATACTAACGGATAAACAGTAGGGAATGGGAACAATTGCAGATAAATTAGCATATTTAGGACAAACAAAAGCCGAAATACGGGATGCGATCATTTCAAAAGGCATCACGGTTCCTGCAGAAACTGCTTTTCGGGAGTATGCCGGTAAGATCCGTGAAATAACCTCAGAAGAAGGAAACACAAATCCTGCGGAATGGACACGTCCGGCCGATTGGCTGCCGATAGCACACAAAGTGGTTGCCGGCGATCAGAAGTTTGTGGGTTTACACGCGATCTATGAAGACAGTAACTTTGTTTCCCTGACTGCTACCGGAAATTATACGGTGGATTGGGGTGATGGCCTGGTCGAAAATTTTACATCGGGAGCTCAGGCGTATCATCTATATTCCTATGATGCTTTTCCGGGAACAGAAACGGCAGGCGGTTACCGCCAGGCTATAGTTACAGTTACACCACAGGCCGGACAGAACCTGACGGGTATCAATTTACAAAAAAAGCACAACCAGGCCGGATTGAATAATCTTTATAACAGCGGGTGGCTGGATATCAGGATAAGCGGGCAAAACATAGCAAGCCTTATTATTGGCGGACAAACCATCTACCATAGATGTTTAGAGTCTTTTTGTTTTGTAGGCAATAATGCAATAACAGATTTTAACCGTTTTTTTTCGGGATGTTATGTGTTGCAATCCATCCCCATGTTGGATACTTCTAACGGGACGGATTTTAAATATATGTTTCAGGTTTGTACTTTACTGCAATCCGTTCCTTTGCTCGATACTTCCAAAGGCATTAACTTTAGTAGTATGTTCCAGAGTTGTATTGCGCTGCAAACGCTTCCATTGTTTAACACTGCTAAAGGAACTGTTTTTGGTAATATGTTCCAGGATTGCATTTCCTTAAAAACCGTCCCGTTTTTTGATACGGCAAAAGGAACGGACTTTCGTTATATGTTTCAAAACTGTAAGTCATTGCGAACGGTTCCTCTATTTGATACTTCTATGGGAATTAATTTTAGTAGTATGTTCCAGAGCTGTACCGCATTGCAAGAAATACCCTTATTGAATACGGTAAAAGGAACTAACTTTAATAACATGTTTTCCTCAAATACCTCCCTGCAAACGGTTCCGTTATTAAACACAGCAAATGGAACAGATTTTAGCGGCATGTTTTCTATGTGTTACAACTTACAAACCGTTCCCTTATTGGATACGGCAAAAGGGACTAATTTTAGTAGCATGTTTACCTCAAATGCGTCCTTACAGGCAATACCCTTATTGGATACAGCAAACGGTACTAATTTTGGTAGCATGTTTAGTGGCTGTACACTATTACAGACCATTCCGTTATTGGATACTTCAAAGGGAACAGAGTTTAGTGTCCTGTTTTCGGGATGTTATGCATTGGAAACGCTTCCGCTATTGAACACTTCAAACGTTGCTCGTTTTGACAGCATGTTTACCAATTGCGGGACATTGAGCAAAGCGTCATTCTCAGGAACCAAAGAAAATATTTCCTATACAGGCTGCAAGCTTTCCCGGACAGCTTTGGTCGCTGTTTTCAGCAACCTGGCCTCGGGTGTGGTCGCTAAAACCATTACCATCACGAATAACTGGGGCGCAGCATTACTAACAGCAGAAGACAGGGCTGTCGCTACCGATAAAGGATGGACTATCGTGGGATAAAACCGGATAGACTATCGGAATAACCAGTATTTAAAAAGCCATCTTCAGGCATCGGAACCTGACCAGGACAAAACCGAAAACTATAAAAGGAAGCAGGCTACCTCTTGGGGTAGTGGATCCCTATGGCGTAATAATTTCATCAAATACAGAGCATATAATATGATAACACCATTTAATGACCTGCTACAATGGTTCTTACAGGGTAAGAAACCGACGCAGTTACATTTTGACGCAACATTCCGGTCTTTTTGGCATAAGGATGAGGTAATTCCAGCGAATAAAATCGATGGTTTGGAACCGATGCTTAACCAAAAGGCCGGACAGGTACAATTTACAGCACACCTCACAGACGAGCAGGCTCATACTGTTCTGTTTGCATCTAAAGAAAATAGTGGATACAAACAAAATAGTCTGACGCCGGATGGCACGGGAACAAAGTTTCCCACAGTGGATGCGGTAAATGGGGCCATAGGAACTATAGGGAATGCTATGGATATCATTAACGGACAAATAGTTTAACAGGATGGGAACAATTGCAGATAAACTAACCTATTTGGGCCAGACGAAAGCCGAAATAAGGGAGGCTATCATTTTAAAAGGCGTTACGGTTCCTGCGGAAACCACCTTTAGGGAATATGCCGGTAAGATTCTTGAAATAACGACAGCGGATAACGAAAAAGATCCGCTGGAATGGGTGCGCCCTGCAGATTGGTTACCCATAGAAAACAAGGTAGTGGCCGGCGATCAGAAATTCGTGGGCTTATATGCGGTATTGGAAGATAGTAACTTTATTTCGCTTGCTGCTACAGCAGATTATACGGTAGATTGGGGTGATGGTGTTGTTGAAAATTTCGCCTCCGGAGTTACGGCCTATCATACCTATTCGTATGGCTCTTTTGAAGGAACGGAAACGACAGGCGGTTGCCGGCAGGCTATTGTTACGATTACGCCTCAGGCGGGCCAGAATCTGACCGGTATCAATTTGCAGCGAAAGCACAAACAGGCTTTCCTGAATTTTTACAGTTCCGGATGGATGGATATCAGGCTAAGCGGAAAAAACATGACGAGTCTCGCTATTGGCGGATCAGTAATGTATCACGGATATTTAGAAGCGTTTTGTTTTTTAGGCAATAATGCAATGACCGACTTCCGTAAATTGTTTCAGGGATGCAGTCTGCTGCAATCCGTTTCATTATCGGATACCTCAAACGGAACGAATTTTACCAATATGTTCGCCTCCTGTACAGCACTGGAAATAGTGCCCCTGTTTGATACTTCAAACGGAACAGATTTCAGTTATATGTTCAGATCCTGTACTTCATTGCAAAAAGTGCCCTTATTTGATACGGGAAAAGGACTTTTTTTTACGAATATGTTTGCCTCATGTGCGGCATTAAAAACCGTTCCGCTATTCAATACATCCAATGGCGTGAGCTTCAATGCCATGTTCCTGGGATGTACTGCTTTACGAACCATTCCTTTATTTGATACGTCAAAAGTGACGGGCTTTATTGCCACGTTTTTAGGATGTACATCCTTACGAACCGTTCCCTTATTGAATACTGTAAGTGGAACCGAATTCAACAGTATGTTTTTTGAATGTACTGCCTTGCGAACCGTTCCGCTGTTGAATACGGTAAATGGAACAGATTTCAGTATCATGTTTCATTCATGCGGTAAACTGGATATTGTTCCGGCATTGAATACGTCTAATGGAACAAATCTCACCGACATATTCATCAATTGCGGCTCCTTGAGTAAAGCGGCGCTCTCAGGAACGAAAAATACAATTACGTATGCTAATTCAAAACTGTCACAAAGTGCCTTGGTTGATATATTCAACAACCTGGCATCGGGTGTGGCGTCAAAAACCGTAACCATTACCAATAACTGGGGTTCTTCATTACTCACTGCAGAAGAAAGGGCTATTGCGACCAATAAAGGATGGACAATTGTCGGATAAAATAAAAAGAGGATCACAAATACAAACCGGATTTTGCAGCGATAATTACCGGAAGACACAATAAACAGGAACGTAAATAATAAAAAACATTATATGGCAAGTTTAGCAGAAATAAAAAACTGGTTCAAAACCGGTTTGAAGCCAACACAAATACAATTTTGGGCAACATGGGACTCGTTTTGGCATAAAGACGAGGTTATTCCGCAATCCAGAATTCAAAACCTTATAACCGACCTTGAGAATAAAGCCGAAAAAGGTGCCGGAAGCAGATTCGGTATAGAGGACAATAAAATGCCGGCTGGGATCAACCACCGGTTTGTGGATATGAACGGAAAGAATATGAAGTTTGACCATGCTGGCGATTTCATAATCAACAACTATACACCTTATGGAAACATAGAAGAGCTGACGGCTCAGGATGAGGGAACAGTTATTTTAGAAAATGACGAAACGGAAGGGGTTTGTACAATTTACAGAGCCGATGGAAGCAATATAAGCTACACGCCTCCCGGCGGATATTTACAGCTGTTGATTTCAAAAGACGGAGCTCCTTATTTCCCGAAAGGCTTCTATGTTAATTATGATGCAAACAACCGGAAATGGACCTATAGGTCTGAGTTTTTATCTGGAGGATCATATAAATATCAGGGATTCGTAGGTGAAAAGTATTCCGATATAATTGCAGGAATACCACCTGTTATGGATAAAGGAATGGGACAGGAAGTTGTTGTTGTTGAAGGTGACAAACTAAAAAAGACCCCAATTTACAATGTGCTGCCGGCGACAACATTAAATGAAGTAACCAATAAGGGAAATGTCAGCAGGAAAAATGTAATAATATCCAGATCCGGAACAGCCGATACAGACGACAACTATGCCGAATATTATGATTCCGGTTACAGGCTTTATGGCGGCTATAGCAGAGAACCTAAATATGATGTTTATATCGGACTGCAGCATGAAATGGGTTCTGCCTATAAAGGCAGGCATTTCTATGTGTGGCCAGCCAGCCCGAGAAGAAATGATCCCGGTTCAAATCCGTATATCATACCCATTACCGTAAATGGCAAGCCTGCCGATAAAGAAGGAAATATTACTATAGATGGTGGTAGTTCCGGAACGGCTACCTGGGGAACAATTAGCGGCGAAATAGAAGCGCAGCAGGACCTGGTTCAGATGGTTAACGGTAACAAATTCGGAACAGGAGATAACGAGATGGACGATGACAGGTCGGTAGACATGGATTATAATTCTTTTACTTACAACAAAGTCGGAACCTTTGCTTTGTTAGGTGATGATACGGATGCCAGTGAAACCGATCCGGCACTTATATTAGTACCGGTAAGGGCAGACATCCCTGACGGGAACCTTTTGAACAGAACTTTTATATTCAACGAGGACCGTAGTGCGATAACAAATAGTAATGAAATAAACTTTGAGTTAACCATAACCGAAAACGAAGATACTTATACGGATTACTACACCTTTACAAAACAAGATTTTGGCGACAGAGGCGGAATAATGTATTGTTCCAACTACCAGCTTTGGGATGATGAGAATACCATTTCGATAGAGATGACCGGAAACTACCAGTACCGGAAATTAAACTATGCCGATGTCAGAATGCAGGTTCCTCCCGATTCCGGAGAACCGGAAACAGGCATAAAAAGAGTCATGCTGATGAATGACAATGGTTCCGTTAGTCATGCATCGGAAGCGCTTGTTTTAAAAGAATTGTCCTATGTGGAATTAACGGGTAAAGCCGTAGTGGAAAATATACCGTATCAGCATTTTGGCGAATATGCCAATATCGAAATAGTGGGCAATGACACAGGGTATCCGGATTATGACAACTACACCTTTTTAAGACTTAACATACATTATAACCTGTCTGACCAGCTTGGTAATGAAGTAGCGGTTATGTTAGATGTAGACGGAGCTGTTGGTGTGTATGGCTTCTCGTCAATAATGATAGGAGAATACCGATATTTTGTTTATGATGGAACAATCGGAACGGTGGTAACTCCGATATCCTATTTTCAGCCAACGGTTAAACCGGCAGTTGTTAACATGAAGCTAATGGAAGCAACGGGCAATGACAGCTATTATAAACCCATTGTAACAGATGAATCCGGTAATCTTTTTAAAGGAAGTTCAGTATCGCCCGGATTAGATACGGTTCTTAATACCAGGTCGAGTGCTGCATTCAATAGCATTACGTTAAACAATACCAATGAGTTTACAATATTAAATCCGGTTCCATATACTTCAGATCCCGGCGGGATGATGATTAAAGCCACAACGGGGAATCTGGCGGAAACATTTTATAAAAAAAACGGGATAAGTATTCAAAATGCTGCTACCGGCAGCGTTAACCTGAACTTTCCGACTTCCGGTGTAACAGCCGCTACCTACAACCTGAACGTACCGGAGCGAAACGGTACTCTGGCAACTACGGATCAGATACCGGTTATTCCTCCGGCTTCCGGATTGCAGGAAGTTTTAGCAGTCAATTCAATTGCTGAAAAAAGAGGCCTGGTAAGAATTGAATCTAAAAGTAATGATCAGATAGGACCAGGGCTTGCCTACGGTAGCGCCAAACTGGATTTATTCGATACCGGAACCGGCACTAATGCAGAACTGTATGTTAGAGACTATTTCGGATTTGAAACATTTCTGAAACTGGGAGCTTCCGATGCATCCGGACACGGAATATTAGTAAATGCCTATAACTACGGTCTTAGAAACGTAACGGATCACTCCGGTAGCGAGTTTAACAATGATCTGAATTATGTGACGGCCGGAGGGATCAAAAAATACTTTGATGCCAATATAGGCTATACCGTTCCGACATCGCAGACAGACACCGGCAGAAAAGGCGAAATAAGAGTAGGATCTTCATACGTATACTTTTGCGTAGACACCAATAACTGGGTGAGGCTGCCAATCGATACGTCAAGATGGACATAAAGCAGTAACCAAATAAAACCAAATAGACTATGGAAAAATTTAAAAATTGGACTTTGTTCGCAGTAGTAATCATTTTAGCGGTGATCGATCAGACAACAGACATTATGCCTTTGTTCTTAAAACAAATTAATGCACCGGAATGGGTGGGAGCTGCTTTGAGAATATTTGTGGCAGTATGTGGAGCGCTTAAATTAAGATTGCAGGAACCACCTGCAAAACAGGCGAATAAAGACGCCGAACCAACGGTATAGGTAAAAGTAATGACGGCAGGATGAAAAAGCCTGCCGGAATTTTAATTCGGCAACAGAATTTAAGAATAAAGCAATCAGGCTGCCTTCAGGCATTGGGTTCGGATAAGGGGAATCCAGCAACGATAACAAATGGTGGTCAAACCTTTGAAATAAGGAGCCCTTATAAAAAATAGTAATGTTTATTGAATTTAAAGGATAATTATGGCAAGTAAGAATATTTTAAAAAATTGGTTTAAAACGGGCTTGTTTCCAACACAATCCCAGTTTTGGGAATGGATGGAAAGCTATTGGCATAAAGACGATATTATTCCACAGGCTAAAATTCAGAATCTTAAAGCCGATCTTGATAATAAAGCAGAAAAAGCATCGCTCGGTATTCATGCAACAGACATGAATGCCCATGCTGAACTATTTGCAAGGGTTTCGACACCGTATCGGTTTTTACCCGTTTTTCCAACCGTTGACACTTCTGAACTGCAGGTTGATGCGCTTAAAAATACCACGCTGAATGCAGTGATGTATATGGGGCAGATAGATATGGATGTAATACAACTGGACCCGATAACCGGGACTTTATCGAATTGGGATTTTAGAGCAAACACACAATATATAATACTTTATACAAAACGATAATATGAAAATCAATGCACAAGGTAAAACAATTACAACAGGAGACGAAGTTATAATTTCGGAATATCTTGGTGGTGTAAGTGCTACAACTGTTATGCAGGTTCCTGAGGATTCTGAGGCGCATGTATTGCCGAATGTTGCACTTAAGAGACGTATTCGTTTTAATCCAATGACTGAAAAGTTTGAAGGACATAATGGAACGGAATGGACAGCGCTGGGTTTTGATCAGCAGCTAAAGGACGCAATTGACTTCTTAAATGCCGGGTTCTTGAATAAAGCGGACCTTGTTGACGGAAAAATACCCCTTTCACAAATTAATGATGCCCTTGTTGGGGCGGTTAATTATCAGGGAACGTATGATGCGGCAACAAATAATCCTGCTTTACCGGCCGCATCGGTTAATAAAGGAAAATATTGGGTGGTAAATGTTGAAGGAGCCCAGCAGGGTAACAATTTCAAAATTGGTGATTGGGTTATTTCTAATGGTACTGCCTGGGGACGTGTGCCAAAAGCAACCGATGTGGATAGCACACCAACAGCAGGAAGTAATAATGCTGTTTCAAGTGGTGGCGTTGCTGATGCACTGGCTTTAAAAGCAAACACTATTGAAGTGAATTCCAAATTAGCCGATAAAATAAGTGCTATCGAACTGCATGATGGCTTGATTTTGAAAGCCGACCTGGCTGAAGTGAATACAAAGTTTGCTGTAAAAGCGAATATCGCTGATGTTAATGCCGGTCTGGCTTTAAAGGCAGACCTAACCGATGTCAATACAAAATTAGCCGATAAAGTAAGTGCTATTGAATTGCATGATGGCTTAATTTTGAAAGCCGACCTGGCTGAAGTGAATACAAAATTCGCAGTAAAAGCGAATATAACCGACCTGAATGCCGGTTTAGCCTTAAAGGCCAACACCAGCGATGTCAATTTGAAATTAGCCGAAAAAGTAAGCGCGACAGAATTGCATGAAGGATTGGCATTAAAAGCCGATACCACCGATGTGAATGCAAGATTTGCTGTAAAAGCGAATATAGCTGATGTAAACGCAGGACTTGCTTCAAAAGCTAATATACTCGATGTTGATACAAAATTAGCAGAGAAAGTAAGCGTAACAGAACTTCATGAGGGATTAGTCTTAAAAGCGGATATCACTGATGTAAATGCAAAGATCACGGAAAGTGCTACCGTTATCAATGCCGGTCTGGCTTTAAAAGCCGACATAACAGATTTGAATTCCGGCTTAGCGTTAAAAGCAAGCAAAATCGATTTGAGTTCAGGTTTAGCGGAGAAAGTAAGCGCGACAGAACTTCATGAAGGATTAGCTTTAAAAGCCGATACCACCGATGTGAATGCAAAGTTTGCTGTAAAAGCGAATATAACTGATGTAAACGCAGGACTTGCTTCAAAAGCCAATATACTGGATGTTGATACAAAATTAGCAGAGAAAGTAAGCGCAGCAGAACTTCATGAGGGATTAATTTTAAAAGCAGATATCACTGATGTCAATGCCAAAATCACGGAAAGTGCTACCGTTATCAATGCTGGCCTGGCATTAAAAGCGGATATAACCGATGTGAATGCTGGTTTAGCCTTAAAAGCAAGCAAAATCGATTTGAGTTCAGGTTTAGCAGAGAAAGTAAGCGTAACAGAACTTCATGAGGGATTAGTCTTAAAAGCGGATATCACAGATGTAAATGCAAAAATCACGGAAAGTGCTACCGTTATCAATGCTGGTCTGGCATTAAAAGCAGATATTACGGATCTGAATTCCGGCTTGGCTCTAAAAGCAAGCAAAATCGATTTGAGTTCAGGTTTAGCCGAAAAAGTAAGCGCGACAGAATTGCATGAAGGCTTGGCATTAAAAGCCGATACCACCGATGTGAATGCAAAGTTTGCTGTAAAAGCGAATATAACTGATGTGAACGCAGGGCTTGCTTCAAAAGCCAATATACTCGATGTCGATACAAAATTAGCAGAGAAAGTAAGTGCGACAGAACTTCATGAGGAACTGGTTTTAAAAGCAGATATCACAGATGTGAATGCAAAGTTTGCTGTAAAAGCGAATATAACTGATGTGAACGCAGGGCTTGCTTCAAAAGCCAATATACTCGATGTCGATACAAAATTAGCAGAGAAAGTAAGTGCGACAGAACTTCATGAGGGATTAGTCTTAAAAGCGGACATTACGGATCTGAATTTAAAGGCAAGTAAAATCGAGTTGAGCTCAGGTTTAGCTGAAAAAGTAAGTACAACAGCATTACAAGAGGGATTGGCATTAAAAGCTGATACAGCTGATGTTAATGCAAAGTTTGCTGTTAAAGCGAATATAACTGATGTGAACGCAGGGCTTGCTTCAAAAGCCAATATACTTGATGTCGATACAAAATTAGCAGAGAAAGTAAGCGCGACAGAACTTCATGAGGAACTGGTTTTAAAAGCGGATATCACTGATGTGAATGCAAAAATATCGGAAAGTGCTACCGTTATCAATGCCGGCCTGGCTTTAAAAGCCGACATAACAGATTTGAATTCCGGGTTAGCGTTAAAAGCAAGCAAAATCGATTTAAGTGCAGGTTTAGCCGAAAAAGTAAGCGCGACAGAATTACAAGAGGGCTTGGCATTAAAAGCCGATACAACTGACGTCAATGCAAAATTTGCTGTAAAAGCGAATATAACTGATGTAAACGCAGGACTTGCTTCAAAAGCCAATATACTGGATGTTGATACAAAATTAGCGGAGAAAGTAAACGCGACAGAATTGCATGAAGGATTAGCTTTAAAAGCTGATACCACCGATGTGAATGCAAAGTTTGCTGTAAAAGCGAATATAACTGATGTAAACGTAGGACTTGCTTCAAAAGCCAATATACTCGATGTCGATACAAAATTAGCAGAGAAAGTAAGCGCAGCAGAACTTCATGAGGGATTAGTCTTAAAAGCAGATATCACTGATGTAAATGCCAAAATCACGGAAAGTGCTACCGTTATCAATGCTGGCCTGGTATTAAAAGCCGACATTACGGATTTGAATTCCGGGTTAGCTTTAAAAGCAAGCAAAATCGATTTGAGTTCAGGTTTAGCAGAGAAAGTAAGCGCGACAGAATTGCATGAAGGATTGGCATTAAAAGCCGATACCACCGATGTGAATGCAAAGTTTGCTGTAAAAGCGAATATAACTGATGTGAACGCAGGGCTTGCTTCAAAAGCCAATATACTCGATGTCGATACAAAATTAGCAGAGAAAGTAAGTGCGACAGAACTTCATGAGGAACTGGTTTTAAAAGCGGATATCACTGATGTAAATGCAAAGATCACGGAAAGTGCTACCATTTTAAATGCCGGTCTGGCCTTAAAAGCCAACACTATTGATGTTGATGGGAAATTATCTGCAAAAGCGAATATAACCGATCTGAATTCAGGATTAGCCGGAAAGGCCAACACAAGTGATGTGGATACGAAATTTGCGGAAACGAGTACTGTTATACAAGAAGGTTTAGCTTTAAAAGCAAGCAAAATCGATTTGAGTTCAGGTTTAGCAGAGAAAGTAGGCATGGTCGATTTGAATGCCGGTCTGGCCTTAAAAGCCAACACTATTGATGTTGATGGGAAATTATCTGCAAAAGCGAATATAACCGATCTGAATTCAGGATTAGCCGGAAAAGCCAACGCAAGTGATGTGGATACGAAATTTACGGAAACAAACATCATTATGCATGAAGGCTTGGCATTAAAAGCTAATAAAGCCGATTTAAGTTCAGGACTTGCCGAAAAAGCAAATACGATTGACGTGAATGCCAAATTAGCTGAAAAAGTAGGAGTGGTCGATCTGAATGCCGGTTTGGCATTAAAGGCAAACACTGCTGAAGTGAATGCCAGATTAGCCGAAAAAGTAAGTGCCGCCGAAATGTATCAGGGATTAGCGTCAAAAGCGAATGCCGCCGATGTGGATGCGAAATTTGCTGAAAGTATAACCGTTATGTATGAAGGATTGGCCCATAAAGCAGACGTACAAGGCACTTTAAATGTTAGAGGACAGTTGGGGTATGATGAGGACTTAAACGAGTACAGGGAAACCGGTATTTTCTCTCAAAACTCTGATGAAGCAGCGAGATCAGGCAAGAATTATCCTTCATTTATGGCAGGGATGTTAACCGTTGTCAGAAATTATAAAGATGAGGTGATGTGCTATCAAACTTACCATACCTATGGAACGAACAATATGATATACCATCGTGCATTTTATAACGGGGAGTGGTCTCCCTGGAATGGTATGACCAATAGTGGCGGCGATTATCTGCGCAAAACAGGAAATGAAACAAAAACAGGAAATTTAGGAATTGAAGGTGCTTTTGCTTCTCTGGATAAATCCGAGGATAGCTCACTAAGACTGGAGACTAATAAACTGCAGATACCGAATATACAGGGAGGCAATTACGGCCAGAAATACAGTAAGGATATAAGTCTGCAAAGGCAGGGAGGTAATGTCGGGATAGGGACATCGGTACCTGTAGCAAGATTAGATGTTGAGGGAACTGGTAACTTTTCGGGTGAGCTGACCATTGCTCCTGCTACATCGCCTAATGGGGCTGTTAATTTAGCTCAATTAGCTATGGAGCCTGGAGATAAAAATGAGAAAGGCTATTTGAAAATCCTTACGTTTTATCATAATCCGTCCGAAAAATATGAAGACAAGGACCTGGTAAATGCACAAATAAAATACATAGTATGTTTCAGGACAGATGACGGAAAGTATTTTTCACCATACATTGTTGAACCGCACAATTACGAATTCTTTGATAAAGAAGGTATGCTCTCTTTCAATATGGCAGACAAGAGCTATATCGTAGTCAACTATATAAAAAGGAACTACTAAACACAAAACCTCACAGGTATTCCAATCTGCCTGTGAGGTTTTTTAAGGCATACTGCTTTAGCCGGAAGAACAATCAAAAACAGACACATAAAGTATTACAATCCGGGTTTTCCCGGCTTGTGCGCGGTTATTGGTATGTGGTTGATATTTAGTTGTTTGGTTTTTTAAAACGGTAAATTTTATGACTTACTGCAACTACTGAATACAGCGCCCGAAAAAATACTTTTTGAGAAAAAAAATAGTGAATTTTGAACTTCAGAAGTTTAAAAAACAAACACCAAAAATACAATGGAGTCAAAAAAATTACAGCAAATATTCAGTTATCTAGAACAAGTAATTATCTGGCGAATTAACAATCCTTCAAAAGATTTCAATATAGAAGCACCTGGATTTAGCACTAGTGACCATGAAGGCTTTCCACTAGGAGACTATATCTCGGAAAAAGAGCTTGCCCATCAGGAAGTTGTCATTCTCTTAATGGCATTGATGCCAAGATTGGACCCGGCGTTGTTACGACGTATTTATTTAGAGGTACCCAATAGTGTATTGTTTGACGTATGTTCAACCAATGATAGCGGCAGGCTTTTTTATCCAACAGTCGAAGCGATACAGTATATTTTAGGAGGAAGCTGTATTGCAGGGCGATTACAGGTATTGCAATATTTTGATGACTCGAATATCTTAATAAAAGAAAACATTATAAAGCTGGCAAATCAGGATGAAGACGCAATTGGCAGTAAGATAAATGTCACGCAGGAAGCTTTTAACCGCATCCTGCAGGGCATAGAATTATTGCCAAAAATGAGTAAAGATTTTCCGGCAGAACAATTACACACCCGCAGATCGTGGAGCGACCTCATACTTCCCCAATCCACGTTAAACGAACTTCAAAGCATAGAAGCCTGGTACAGTAGCAGTAATATACTCATGGAGGAATGGGGTATGCAAAAAACCTTAAAACCAGGCTTCCGGGTGTTGTTTTATGGCGATCCGGGTACGGGTAAAACATTGGCCGCAAGCCTTTTGGGGAAATATATAAACCGGCCTGTTTTTAGAGTGGATGTTTCCATGCTGGTTTCGAAATACATTGGTGAAACGGAAAAACATTTGGCCAAACTTTTTGATAAAGCAGAAAACAAAGACTGGATACTGTTTTTTGACGAAGCCGATTCCATTTTTGGTAAACGTACCAACGTTCGCGATGCACACGATAAATATGCCAATCAGGAAGTTTCCTATCTGTTACAGCGAATCGAAACCTTTTCGGGATTGATCATACTGGCATCAAACTATAAAAACAATATGGACAAAGCCTTTACGCGACGCTTTCATAGCTGCATCAGATTCAATAGTCCCAAGCATGAGGAGCGTCTGCGTATCTGGCAACATAATTTGCCTAAACAATTGAACTTAGAAAATATTGACTTAAATGATATCGCCAGACGCTATGAACTGACAGGTTCAAATATCATGAATGTCATTCAGGATATAAGTTTGAAAACAATAGCCTCAAAATCGGCCGATTACAAAGTAAGCCTGGACGTATTGAAGGAAAGTATTCAAAAAGAATATTTAAAAGAAGATCGAATATTCGCATAAACTGCTTAACAATCGATTAAGCCTTCCAAAATCAAATTACAATCGTCTGATTTTTTGATTTTTTTTCAGACAGTAATGTGCTATAGGGGATGTAACGCATACCGTTACGCCTTGTATAGTGCAAAACTGTATCACAAAACCAAGAAAATAATATAATAGTAAGGTAAATGAACGCAGAGAAAGAGAGTAATCCGAAGAAAGCAGCGCATAAGAAAGAACAGAAACAGGCAGTGATTTTGCCTCTTTCTCTGCGCGAAACTGAGAATGCCAATTCTCAAACGCAGGACCCAAATATACAGGAAAGACCAGCTTCCGTTGAGAATAGCAGCCCGACGTCCGGTAATGAAAGCATTCCGGCGGTTCATGGCTCCAGTCCGGCGTATTCCGATGGTGCTGAACAAAAGTACCAACAACTTCAGACCAGTCTTGAGAAAACAGGGGAATTGGATCATCCTGATACCAAACAGAAAGAGATGGAGTATAAGAGTACGCTGGGCATTAGTGAATTGAGGGAATACCACGATGCTAAGCCGGCGGAAGCGAAACCAGCTGCAGCGGCTCAGGCAGATAAAAAAGAGGAACTGGTTCCGGTGGCTACTGCCGCGGGTACATCCAGTACGGATGCTCCGCTTAAATCGCCAGCAATTGTTGATAAAGGAGAAGTGGTGAATGCAGAATCGTTGGAACCGGTTGCCGATAAAGAGGAAGTACCGGAAGCTGAAGATGCAACACCGAAGACGGCTACGGCCAATCCTGTTTTCCTGGAAATGCAGGATCAGATAACGACAACAGCAAAAGCACAACGAAAACATGGACCAGCCGGTAAAGCATCACAGGATGCACAGGCTGCAGCACCTTCTCCGTCAAACGAGCGCCAAAGTAAGGCACAAGCCGGGCAGGTGAAAAAAATGAGTGAACAGGAACCGGGTACGTTTAGTGCAGCTGCTTTTAAAGCCGAACTGAAAAAGAAAATTGCCGGGATGCAGCTTCCTAAAAATGAAGAGCAGGCCGACAATTTTGAAAAAAATAACAACATCAAACAGGTAAACGAGCAGGCAATGGGCTCGGTGAAAAAAGAGAAAAATGCCGCTTCGGGAAGTATCGCGAATACGACATCTCAAAAACCGGATACAGGAGCACAACCTGTTCGAAATGTTGCCAAAATGCCAACACCGGATCATGGTAAAGCTCCGTCAGCTATTAATGCGTCTAAGGCAATGCCGTCAAAAAGAGATGCGGCTAACATTGAAAAACCGATTCAGTCAGAAACAGACAGCATTGATAACCAGATGAAAGAGCATGGTGTTACGGATAGCATGCTTGCCAACTCTAATGAACCTTCATTTAAAGGGGCTTTAGATGAGAAAAATAAAGCAAAAGAGCAAAGTAAGGCGGCTACAAACCAGTTTAGAACCGAGGAAGGTCAGCAAATAAACAAAACTCAGAATGAAGCTCAGGCACAAGCGGCACAGCAAATTTCGGGTATGCATGGCACGCGTAAGGGCGGATTGGATAAAGTGCTTGGAAACCAACAGCAAACAGCGTCGAAAGATACCGAGAAACGTAAAGAGATTGCGGATAAGATCAATAAAATTTATGGGGATACCAAAAAAGATGTTGATGATATTCTAAATGGTCTTGATGATACCGTTGCGGGTAAATTTGCAGCAGGTAGTAAAGCTGCAAAAATTGCTTTTGAAAACCATGTGGACAAGGAAATGACAGCCTATAAAAAGAAACGTTACGGCGATTCCTGGTTGGACTGGAGAAATCTAAAACGTGTAAAAGATGCCGTTGTAGGTCTTCCACCGGAAGTTAATGAATTCTTTACAAGCGGAAAAGAAGTTTATATCAAAACGATGGATGTTTACATTGACAATATCGCTAATGTTGTAGCATCACAACTTAACGCAGCAAAAAGAAGAATTGCTACCGGTAAGAAAGAGGTGCAAAATTATGTAGACACGTTATCGCCAAGTTTAAAGAAACTGGGAGCAGCTGCGATCAGCGAAATCCAGGGTAAATTCAATGCGCTTGAAAAAGACGTAGACAGTAAAAAAGATGCACTTATTGATGTATTGGCTAAGAAATATGTTGAAAATATTGAAGCTGTCGATGCCAGAATTAAAGCGTTAAAAGAACTGAACGGCGGTTTAGTGGGTATGGCGTTAAAAGCCCTGAGCGGTGTTTTTGCCTTCATCATTGAAGTGAAAAACACATTGATGAGCCTGTTGGCGAAAGTGGTTGAGGTAGTAGGAGCTATTATTATGGACCCTATAGGATTCTTCGGTAATCTTATCGCGGGTGTTGGACAAGGATTTTCAAACTTTACGACAAATATCTGGACACACCTTAAAACCGGATTCTTTAGTTGGTTAACAGGAGCGTCAAAAGGGATTACGATTACCATGCCGGAAGATATCTTCTCATTAAAAGGAATTTTCTCGATAACCATGCAGGTACTTAGCCTAGGTTGGGAAGGTATACGTTCTATCGGGGCCACTGTAGTAGGGGAACCGTTAATGAAAGTACTGGAAACAGGTGTTGAAATAGTACAGGTAGTACGAAAAGATGGTATTGCAGGACTTTGGGAATATCTGAAAGATCAATTCCAGGATTTGAAGGAAACCGTTATGGATGCCATTATGGATATCATTCAAAACCAGGTTATTCAGGCCGGTATTAAATGGATTTTAGGATTGTTATCACCTGTGGGAGCCTTTGTAAAAGCTATTATGGCTATTATAGATGTAGTAAAATTCTTTGTACAGCGTGCCGCACAGATTGCCGAATTAATTAAAGCCTTTATGGATAGTGTGGCAGCAATTGCCAGTGGTAAAGTGGGTGCAGTGGCCGTAGCGATTGAAAATGCATTAGCAAAAGCCATACCGGTATTGATTGGATTGTTAGCCTCGATATTAGGTATCAGCGGACTGGCTGATAAGGTGCTTGCTGTGATCCGAAAGATACGTCAGCGTATTGTGGCCGGAATTACCAAGTTTTGGAACTTTGTGAAGGAGAAGGGGAAAGGGCTATTGAATAAAGTTGGTATTGGAAGTAAGAGAGATGATAAGAAGAAAGACGATAAGAAAAAGGATAAAAAAGAACCGAGTAAGTCAAATACAGATACTATTGAATCATGGGATGATGTAGTTCCGTTTAAAAATGTAGAAAATGTAGATCATACATTATACTTTAGAGGAGAAGGTGAAAATGCAAAACTCTACATGCATAGTAAGGATGATCATGTTTTAAAGCATTTGGATAATGCAGAAAGTGAGGCTAAAACACCAGCAGAAAAGAAAGCGGTGTCAGATGGTGTGAACTATTATAATGGTAGTGTTTTGCCTTCAAATAATGCATTGTGGAAACTGGAAAAAGACCGTAAAAGACTGCTGGATAATAACAAAGATGGTAAAAATGATTCTAAAATAAAGGCTAATGAAGAGGCTATTAAAAAGCAGAATATAACGCAGGATAATGTTTTAAACAAGTTAGCTCAATTGTTTAAAATGATCAAATTTGATGATGGAGTAGAGCCGACGACGGTGAAAACTATGGTAACTTTTGAGCAAGATTCTATGGGTAGAGCTTCTAAAGTTGAAGCAAAACCATTAACCTGGATGGCTGGTAATACAAAAGGTAGTAGTCCGTATCAAGATCCGTTAGGTTGGGACTATACTAAAGGGGATATACGTGAAAATATTTATATTAGAGGTCACTTACTCAACGATAATATACATGGTCCGGGGGTAAAATGGAATTTAGTACCTATCACCAGAGTGATGAACTCGGGAATGGAAAAAGATGCTGAAAGAGAAGGAAAGAAAGTACTTGAGGAAAAAAATCGCATTATGGGATATAAAACTACTGTAAATAGTTATTATGATGTGAAGAATGATGAACGGGATCAATACTTTCCACAACAAATAACAGTAGAGTGGGGTGAATATAAAAACAGTGAGGGACTGTATGATGCTAAGGGAACTCTTGTTGATGTTAAGAGAGCTGTATTTACGCAAGGTAGACCTGCGATGCCATATAATATTAACGATCTTGGTGAGACTTTATTAGTTGATAAATTAAAATTAAATGCTAACTTCGCTAAAGCAGTTGCTATAGTGCGTAATGATAAAGGAGCATTTAAAGATATGGCTAATTTTAGATTGAGAATGAAACAATATTATTCATTAAACCGGGTTTCTAAAGATGCTGAAAGAGAAGAGGGAGTAGTAGCTGTTGATGCAATGAGAAAAACGACACCTGAATTTATAACTTTTGATTTTAAATAAAGAACAGTATGTTAGAAAAATTTGAAGATTTTATTAGTGCTCTAAAGGGCAATGATTTTGTTTCTGTTAATGAAGATGGTGTTCAGGATAATAGGGAGCTTCTTGAATTTATTGATTATGAGGAAAACTTTGAAGAAGTTTATGACGAATTAAAAATAAAAGTTCCTAAAGAAGAATGGAAATATGAGGATTTGGGGAGCTTAAATTTAGACTGGGACGCTGTCACGGATCAGCCTAATGAGGATTATCTGTGGGGAGGTTTTCAGCTTCATACTTTTTCATCAGCATTATCATCTCGGTCTAATTTTTGGAAACGTTATAATGATAGCCCACGTTTTTGGAAAAATAATCCGCAACCTGAAGCGGAAGCTATTTGGGAAGAATTTTTACCTAAACTTAATTATATTAATGGATCGGGGCACGGTAGTGATGGTACTTTTGGGTGTCTCCTTCGTGAAGAAGGTATTTATCCTTGCCCTCTTTATTTTTATGATTCAGGGGTCTGGTTTAAAATGAAAATGAATCTGGAAACATATTACAACACCATGATTGCTTGCAAAGCAGTATATTATTGGCAATATTTTTATATAGATACAGAAGAGATTGTGAAAAAACTTGGCAAATTTAAACCTGTTTTTATAGAGTATGGGGCTAAATATGTAGAAGGTCCTCATTCGTTTAGTGATAAATTTAAGGATGGGACGCTTACGACTTCAGCTGAAGGAGTCTTGCATCAAATGAAAAATATTATTAAACGATTCCCAATATTGTTTCCGGATGTAGATTTGACCTATTTTAAAGAAAGATGTAATGCTTTAGAAAAAGCGTTAAATTCATAATACCATACATTATTATGTTAGTGAACTAAAGTGAGGCCTCTTTTATAGAGGCTTCGCTTTTTATTATTTAATCATTTTTAATCCAAAAATAAACGAGTGCGTTCTATAATCAAATCATTATACCTTGCTTTTTTGTAGTCATCTAAAAAAAAGAGATTTCAATCGGGGTTTTAGCTTTTGGGAGCAAACAGAATGAATCTGTTTTTCGTTTACGCCTAAAACTGTTCCAAATCGGCTAAAATAGAATTTGTCGAAATACATCTTTTTGCCTCTTAGGGAGTAATGTGGTGTCTTCTTTATCCTTTTATAAAATTATTTAATCATAAGTGGGAGACAATGCTAGCCAATGTCTGATAGATTCATGTCGTTATTGCTAATGATCTAATTAAATAAAGCCAATTTAAAAAAGAAGTGGGCTTTGTTGGGTAATGTATTGATTGATGACTCGCCAATGGATTTGTCTTCCAGTTCTAAATTTGATGAAAATCGATTAGATAATTTTTTGTATTTGAAGTTGATAGGCCATACGTTTTGTAATATAGCATAATTCACCCAAAACCAAACGAATCATATCTGACGGAACAACAGCTGTTTTAAATAATGCTGCCAGTTTGATGGATAAATGCTCATTCTCAGGTATCTGTTCGTATTGCAAATTTTGTGGTTTTAGAATGTAATTGCCATCTAAGATTGTTAAACGGTCGCTTTATTCTTTTTCTGATTCGTATAACCTAATATAATAAGACGTGGTGAGTGAGTTTGAAGTAAAAGAATATTGTACATTACAAACAGCTATAAAACAAAAAAAGCTCCAAACATCGTTTGGAGCTTTTGTACTCAAGGCGGGACTTGAACCCGCACGAACATTACTGTTCACTGGATTTTAAGTCCAGCGTGTCTACCAATTCCACCACTCAAGCTTATATTCTTTGAAAATATAAAATCGATTTTGAGAATAATGCGATACGTTTCTGTATTGCGTTGCAAAGGTAGTATTAAATTTTAATTTCACAAGCTTTCTTAAGGAATACGGATGAAAAAAATACAGGGAATACGGTATATTGCTGAGGTAAGGAGGATTATCGGCCCGATAAATGTGGGATTATTTCTAAGGCAATAACTTAAAAGAATATCTCTTCGGTAAAATCCAGCACTTCTGCCGCTTCAACATTGCGCTGTATCTCTTCAATACCTTTCGCAATACGCAATTCGGTGGTGAATTTTCTGCTGGTAGCGCAAATCTGATCCTGAACCACCACTCTGAAAAAATACTTGCCGCTGGAAGTCTTAAATCGGAGAAACAACATCTTTTCAAAATAGATCTTCATGATCTGGATGTCTCTCACGCATTCTACTTTCTGATTGTAGCTGGCTCCGGTTAAAATTATCTTACCTTTCCTGGAAGTGTAATTAAAACGATACTGTCCGTTTTCTCTTTTTGTAATAACAAATGCTCCCATTTAGTGCTGCTTTCTTGTAAAATTCGGACGGCAAAACTAACAAAAAAGTCCCGATTTACGGGACTTTTCTTTATGCTTCTTTCTGCATTTCTTTCTTTTTCGCTACGTCGTTTTTAACATAACTTGATTTGCAGTTCCAACCTCCTGAGCATGATGCTGATAAAACGGAAACAGAAATAATTCCCGCTAAAATTAATTTTTTCATGATTCTATTTTTGTATTATAAATTCTACTCTTCTGTTTTTGCTTTCCTGCTCTTCGGAACAATTCCCTTTGCATTTAAACTTTAATTGTGTTTTACCGTATCCTTTGTAAGCCAGGCGGTTCTCACTAACACCGTGCTGTATAAGATAAGCGTAAGCTGCTGCAGCACGTTTTTCGGATAAGGTCATGTTGTAATCTGCTTTTCCTTTGGAATCCGTATGTGCATTGATGTTGATCTTCATGTCCGGATTCGCTTCCAGGGCATCGATAATTTTGTTTAACGAAAGCTCTGATTCTTTTTGTAGCGATGCTTTGTTAAAATCGAAATAGATATTCTCAATTTCAATAGCGCTGTCTGTTATGTTGGCTTTTGTCTGAACCAGGGCAATGTGTTTGTTGTAATGTGTGGCGTTACCGTCCGGTTTGAAAAATATAGTATTTGGCAGGTAACCTTCTTTATTTGTTTCGATGCTGTAAGCCGATAGCGGATTCATTTTCAGGGCAATGTTACCATGAGCATCAGATGTTGTTTTCTTGATGATTTCGCCAAACTCATTTTTAATAACGATGCTGGCATTGGGTAAAGCGGTTTTAGTGATGCTTTCTTCTACTACGGCATTGAAATTTTGTTCCAGTTCTACCAGTTCGAATTTGTAAATGTCAAAATCGGACTTGTCGGCCTTTCTGTTCGAAGAAATATATCCCTTAGCGTTATTGCTGAAGGTAAACGCAATCTCATCATTATGAGTGTTGATGGTTTCTCCCAGGTTGGAACGATTGGTGATAGCCTTGTTTGTTAAAGAAACTCTGAAAACGTCATATCCGCCAAAAGTCTCGTGTCCTTTGGAAGAAAAATAAATGTATTTCTGGTCTGCAGTAGCATAAGGATATTTCTCGTCTTTATCGGAGTTTACCGTTGGACCCAAATTGGTTACATTTTTCAATGTTCCGTCAGCAAGTACATCGGCACTGTAAATATCAAATCCTCCAAAACCACCTTTCATATCCGACGCGAAATAAATCTTCTTGCCGTTAGCATTCATATAAGGCGTTTCGATTGAATAATCACCGTTTATTGATAGTTCCTGGATGTCTTTCCAGTATCCTTTTGTTTCCAGATCAAGCGTCGCCTTTTGAAGCGAATATTGATTAGGATTGTTTTCTTTCGCTTTTGTTAGGTAAATTGTTTTCTCATCCGGAGAAAAAGTCACTCCGCCTTCATCGGTATCGGCATCCAGTAATTTCGAGAAAATAACCGGGCGTAAAAGATTTCCGTTTTTGTCAAGATCGGTACAGAAAAGATTGTTGTAAGGCGTGTTCGTTACCGGATCAACGGAAACTTTGGCAAACCCTCTTTTTTTGTTAGACAAAATAAGGTACTTGTTCATAAAGAAAGCTGTTCCTACTTCGGATAACTCAGTATTTACGCCTGAATCGAATGTAGTAAAGCTTAAACCGTTACTTTGCGGTAATTTATATGTTTTATTGGAATTACTCTGCCCCTGGGCGAATAATTGTGATGAAAATAATAAAGAACAAACAATAATTTTGAAGGGTTTCATTTTGCTATGTTATCAACGTTTCTGGTATAATCTTTATGGATGTGACGAATATATACCCGATTATTATGATTACGTTAATAAATCTTTAAACGGATGTAAATAATCGATAAAGTGCAACGGTGTAAAATAAAGACTACAATTTGAGAATTTCGTAAAACTTTAAGAAATAACAAAAGTGCGTGAAAATGTGATATTTATATAAATAAAAAAAGCTCCAAACGTTAGTTTGAAGCTTTTGTACTCAAGGCGGGACTTGAACCCGCACGAACATTACTGTTCACTGGATTTTAAGTCCAGCGTGTCTACCAATTCCACCACTCGAGCATTGTAAGGTAGTTGAGCGAAAAACGGGATTCGAACCCGCGACCTCAACCTTGGCAAGGTTGCGCTCTACCAACTGAGCTATTTTCGCATTTTCATTCTCTTTTTGAACTTCGCTATACTTGTTCTGTATTGCGGATGCAAATTTAGTACATAAATCTAATTACACAAGAAATATTCAGAAAAAAAACAAAACTTTTTTTTAATTTATTGATAACCTTTGGTTTAAAAATAAATTATTTTTTGGTTAACATCCGTTTAATCTCGTTTAGCTTCATTAAAGCCTCTACAGGAGTCAGCGTATTGATGTCAATATTGAGAATCTCTTCTTTGATTTCTTCCAGTAGCGGATCGTCCAGATTGAAAATACTCAGCTGCATTTCCTCTTTATCCGACTTAACACCGGCTAAAGCTTCGCTCGAATGATCTTTTTCCAGTTTCTTTAATAACTTCTGGGCTTTCTGGATTACCGTTTGCGGCATACCTGCCATTTTAGCCACATGGATACCAAAACTGTGCGCACTGCCGCCTTTTACCAGTTTACGGATAAATAATACCGTATCCTTTAATTCCTTTACGGAAACGTTGAAATTCTGAACCCCTTCAAAGATCACTTCCATCTCATTCAGTTCGTGGTAATGTGTGGCAAACAATGTTTTTGGTTTTGCCGGATGTTCATGTAAATATTCGGCAATGGCCCAGGCAATGGAAATACCGTCATAAGTACTCGTTCCGCGGCCGATTTCGTCCAGAAGAACAAGACTTCTGTTGGAAATATTATTCAAAATAGATGCCGTTTCATTCATTTCCACCATAAACGTCGATTCTCCCATCGAAATATTGTCGGAAGCGCCCACACGGGTAAAGATTTTATCGACTATGCCCATTCGTACACTTTCAGCCGGAACAAAGCTGCCCATCTGTGCCAGTAATACAATAAGGGCTGTCTGGCGCAATATGGCTGATTTACCCGACATGTTCGGTCCGGTAATCATGATAATTTGCTGCGTTTTGTTGTCTAAGAAAACATCATTGGCAATATAAGGCGTACCCACAGGTAACTGCTTTTCAATTACCGGATGGCGTCCGTTTTTAATATCCAGTTCAAAACTCTCGTCCAGTACCGGCTGTATATAATTGTTTTCGATTGCCAGCTGTGTAAAAGAGGTAAGGCAATCCAGCTGCGCTACTAAATTAGCGTTTAGCTGAACTACTTTGATATAAGTCGAAATCCAGAGTACCAGCTGTTCGAATAATTCTACTTCCAGTTTGTAGATCTTCTCTTCAGCGCCCAGGATTTTACTTTCGTATTCTTTTAACTCTTCCGTAATATAACGCTCGGCATTCACCAGGGTCTGCTTGCGGATCCATTCGGCAGGAACTTTGTCTTTATGTGTGTTACGAACCTCAATATAATACCCGAAAACATTGTTAAAGGATATTTTTAAAGAAGGAATTCCGGTTTTCGAACTTTCGCGTGCTTCCAGTGCTTCCAGGTATTCTTTTCCGGAAAAAGCGATACTGCGCAGCTCGTCCAGTTCTTCGTGGATTCCGGTTGCAATAGCATTTCCTTTATTGATCGAAACCGGTGCTTCCGGATTTAAAGTTGCTTTGATTTTTTCACGCAGTACTTCGCAGGCGTTTAATTTGTCTCCGATATTTCGCAACGAAGCATTGGCGCTTTCCATTGCCAGCGTTTTGATCGGGACAATAGCATCCAGCGAGTTGCACATATATACAATTTCACGCGGACTTACTTTTCCGGTGGCTACTTTTGAGATCAGACGCTCCAGGTCGGATATCTGTTTAATCTGATACTGTACTTTTTGTAACTCGTCTCCGTTTTCCTTGAAATAAGCCACCACTTCATGGCGGTCTTTAATGCGTTGCGCATCTTTCAGCGGAAGTGCCAGCCAGCGTTTCAGCAAACGGCTTCCCATAGGCGAAAGCGTTCTGTCGATAACGTCTAAAAGCGTTACGGCATTCGGATTCGTACTGTGGTATAATTCCAGGTTCCGGATTGTAAAACGGTCCATCCACACATAGGCATCTTCGGCGATACGGTGAATGGAAGTGATATGTTGTATTTTGTTATGCTGTGTTTCTGATAAATAATATAAAATAGCTCCCGAAGCGATTAAGCCCTCCGGAAGTTCTTCAATACCAAACCCTTTTAATGAATTGGTCTGGAAATGATTCGTCAGCGTTTCAAAAGCATAGTCTTCTTTAAAGATCCAGTCTTCCAGGAAGAAAGCATGGAAATTTTCGCCAAAAGCCGCCTTAAACTGATTTTTATGGTTTTTCTGAACCAGGATTTCACTCGGACTGAAATTCTGCAACAGTTTGTCGATATATTCTTCATTACCCTGTGAGGTTAAAAACTCTCCGGTAGAAACATCAAGAAAAGATACACCTAAAAGTTTTTTGCCAAAATGAACGGAAGCCAGAAAGTTATTGGATTTAGAGCTAAGCACTTCATCGTTTAGCGCTACACCCGGAGTAACCAGTTCCGTAACCCCGCGTTTCACGATGGTTTTGGTCATCTTGGGATCTTCCAGCTGGTCGCAAATCGCAACACGAAGTCCGGCTTTTACCAGTTTGGGCAAATACGTATTTAACGAATGGTGCGGGAATCCGGCTAAAGCGGTTTCAGAATCCGAACCGGCACCGCGTTTGGTCAGGGTGATTCCTAAAATCTGGGAAGCACGAACAGCATCATCACCAAAAGTTTCGTAAAAATCACCCACACGGAACAGCAAACAGGCATCGGGATATTTCCTTTTGATTTCATTATATTGCTTCATTAGGGGCGTTTCTTTCGGAGTTTTTTCTTTTGTTGACAAGGCTTAAAGATTTAAATATTCGTAAAGAGCGAAATTAAGGATTTTTTATAATAGAAAAATAAGATGTTTTGAACATAATGTTTTAAAAGCAAAAAGAAAAACATTCGGGGATTCTGTCAAATTTTATAATTAATTTTGCCCTCAATTATTTACAACAAGATGAGAAAACTTGCCAATAGCGAATTAGAAAGAAAGAATGTAGCGGAATTTAAAGAAGCGGAAAAAACACCAATTGTCATTATACTGGACGATATCCGCAGCCTGCACAATATCGGTTCGGTTTTTAGAACAGCCGATGCTTTTTTAATTGAAAAAATCTATTTGTGCGGTATCACGGCAACGCCTCCCAATAAAGAGATCCACAAAACTGCATTGGGCGCAACCGATACGGTAAGCTGGGAATATGCCAAAGACGTGCTGGAAGTAATTGAAAACCTGAAAAAAGAAGAGGTTGCTGTTTTTGCGATTGAACAGGTGGAACACTCCGTTTTATTGCAGGATTTCACACCGGAAACTGGTAAGAAATATGCACTGGTTTTTGGAAACGAAGTAAAAGGCGTTTCGCAGCAGGCAATCCATGAATGTGACGGGACAATTGAAATTCCGCAATTGGGTACGAAACACTCGTTGAATATTTCGGTTAGTGCCGGAATTGTGGTTTGGGATTTATTTAAAAAACTGCAGTTTCCCGGTTAAGACTGCATTTTTTCCTGGATCTGTTCCAGAATGCTCAGGTAATCTTCCTGGTTTTCCACAAAATCATAGTCGGAAACATCAATAATCAACACATTAAGACTCGTCTGCGATTTGATATAATCCAGATAGCCGCGGTTAATTTTGTCTAGGTATTCTGCGGGAATTTCCTGTTCATAAGAACGGCCTCTTTTTTTGATGTTTTGCAGTAAGCGTTCCGTGTTTTGGTAGAGGTATACATACAATCCCGGTTTGGGCATTTCTTTATAGATAATGTCAAACATGGTTTTATACAGGCGGAACTCGTCCGACCCTAATGTCACTTTCGCAAAAATCAGCGATTTAAAAATGTGATAGTCGGCAACGATAAAATCTTTAAACAAATCAAACTGTGCCAGGTCATCCGACAACTGCAAATAACGATCGGCTAAAAATGACATTTCCAGCGGAAACGCATAACGGGCCTGATCTTTATAGAATTTGGGTAAAAACGGATTGTCGGCAAAACCCTCCAGAATCAGTTTACCGTTAAAATCCTCGGAAATTTTGGTAGCCAGAGTCGTTTTTCCGGCGCCGATGTTGCCTTCAATTGCAATATAATTAAAATGATGCATTTCAAACTTCTCCACCGGAGAAACAAGCTTGCCGGCAATTGTGCAGTGGCTGGTGTCTGCTGTAGTGGCGATTAGCTCTGAAATACTTTTCTTTAAAACCGGATGTTCCCATTCCAGATTTAAATCTTTAAAAGGTAGTAATACAAAAAGACGGTTTTGCATTTGCGGATGCGGAATCGTTAGTTCGTCAGTAGTTATTACCGTTTCGTTAAAAGCAATAATGTCTACATCGATCATTCGCGCTTGGTAACCTTGCTGTTCGTTCCGGGTTCTTCCCAGCTTTTTTTCAGCAGAAAGAATCTTTTTAAGGATGGTTTCGGCAGAAAAATAAGTGTGAAGTACAATGGCGCAATTGTAAAAAGCATCACTTTCAAAACCCCATGCGGGTGTTTCGTACAGGCGGGATACGCGAATTACGGTTCCTATACTTTTGTGGATCAGATTGATACACTGCTGGATGTTTTCCAAACGATTTCCCTGATTGCTTCCTAATGATAATACAACTTGATTCTGACTGCGCATACGGCAAAATAACTAAAAGAATTTTAGAATTGGAGTATATTTGTGGGAAGTGTTGATAAGTTCTTGATAAAGCCGGGCCAAACAGCTTTCTTTGACTTCTTTTGTAACATTTATCGAAAAAAAACTACTTATAGTAAAAAGAAATAAAATGAAATTTATAGGAAATGTAATCGCAACTGTAGTCGGACTATTCGTTTTTTTTATGATGTTGTTTTTTGGGATTGTGCTGATCGGAGCAATCTTTGGAGGCGATAATGATAAGATAAAAGTAAAAGATAATTCCGTTATAGAACTGGATTTGTCTGAAGTGACGCATGATTATGGCGGGAAATTTAACTTCACCGATTTTAATTATTTTGAAGCAAAGCATGATGGGGTAGTCGATGTTTTAAATGCAATCGATGCGGCTAAAAAAGACGATCGGATCAAAGGGATTTCTATTGTAAACAATGCTTCCATGCTGGGAATGGCACAAAGAAAAGCCGTTCGTAACAAACTGGAAGAATTTAAAAAATCAGGAAAATTTGTTGTGGCTTACGCCAATGCCTATACGCAGGGAGAATATTATTTAGACTCTGTTGCCGATACACTTTATGTGAATCCGGTGGGAGAACTGGACTTTAAAGGACTGTCTACAGAAATCTTATTCTTCAAAGATTTTCAGGAAAAATCAGGGATCAAGATGGAAGTTATCCGTCACGGAAAATATAAAAGTGCTGTAGAACCGTTTTTGGAAAACGAAATGAGTCCGGCAAACCGGGAACAAATGACCGTTTTATTAAACTCTGTCTGGACAACGGTAGTTGATGATATTTCGAAAAGCAGAAAAATACCGGTGGACAGCCTGAATGTTATTGCAACAAATCTTGGAGCAAGAACTCCGGAAATGGCAAAAAACAAAAAACTGATCGATAAGATCGGTTATGAAGACGAATTCCACGACGGTATCCGTAAAGCCTTAAAAGTTGAAAAAGGAGAAGAATACAATAAAGTGAACATACTGGATTATGCCCGTAATGTAGCGACGACCAATGAAGAGTATTCAACGAAAGACAGAATTGCTATTATTTATGCACAGGGTGAAATTTTATCGGGTGAAGGGGATGTAACCTACATTGGTGAAGGTTCAATGCGACGTTCTTTGGAAGCGGCCCGTAATGACGATAATGTAAAAGCGATTGTTTTGAGAATCGACAGCCCGGGTGGAAGTGCCTTAACATCGGAACTGATCTGGAGAGAAATTGAACTGACCAAAAAGAAAAAACCGGTAGTGGTTTCCATGGGTAACCTGGCAGCTTCCGGCGGATATTATATTGCCTGCAATGCCAATACTATTTTTGCAGAACCCAATACAATCACCGGTTCTATCGGGGTATTCGGAACCTTGCCGAACTTTAGTCCGCTGGCTAAAAAAATAGGGATCAATGCCGAACAGGTAAGAACCCATCAGAATGCATCCGGATACAGCGTTTTTGAACCGATTGACGAGAACTACAAAAATGTGGTTTTAGAAGGTGTGGAAAACATCTATAAAACATTTGTGAGCCGTGTGGCAACCGGAAGAAAAATGACTTTCGCACAGGTAGACAGCATTGCGCAGGGACGTGTCTGGGCAGGAAGAGATGCAATCAAAGTAGGATTGGTCGACAAAATGGGCGGTATGGATGAAGCCATCAAACATGCAGCTTCTTTAGCCAAAATTAAAGAATACAAAACGGAAAGTTTTCCGGAATATGATAAAACGCTGCAGGATATGCTTCACAATTTTACCGGAATATCCATGTTCCAGGGAAGAGAAGCTTTGATCAAAGAGCAGATAGGTGAAGAAAGCTACCAGATTCTGGAGCAGATCAGAAAAGCCAATCAGCAAAGAGGCGTACAGGCGTTAATGCCGTTCCAGTTAGTGATCCGATAATCCCCAACGTACTGTAGAAAAATGCTACAGCACAAACATCAGTAATCGTGTTGAAACAAAACGGGTTCCGGAAACGGACGTAATAACGTACTATTCAACGATTTTTATACTAAACCAACTTATTTTCTGTTCGCATTAAATAAGTTGGTTTAATTTTTGTAGTAAATTCGTAAGATAAATATTTCGAGTTATGTTAAAGAAAATTCTAAAAGGTTTCGGTGTGTTTTTATTGCTGTCAATAATCACCTTAGCCGCTGTTCCGTTTTTGTTTAAAGACAAAATAAAAGAATTGGTGGTAAAAGCCATTAATGATAAAGTGGATGCCAAAGTGGCTTTTGATGATGTGGATTTAAGCCTGTTTAAGAGCTTTCCGAACGCAAATGTCACCATTGATAAGATCAGCATCATTAATAAGGCGCCTTTTGCCGGTGATACCTTGTTTTATGCCGGTGAGGTAAACCTGAAAATGTCCATTAAGGAACTCTTTAAAAAAGACGGGGAAACGATGAAAGTGGACGGATTCTATTCCGAAAACGGAGTTGTGAACATCATCTTCAATAAAGACGGTGTGGGAAATTTTGACATTGCCTTAAAAGATGAAAAAGAAAATGACCCTTCAGAAAGTAAGCCGTTTGCGTTGACCCTTAAGAAATATGAAATAAAAAACCTGCGATTCACATATCTTGATGAAAAGTCAAAAATCAAAATGGTAGTCGATAGCCTGGATCATGAAGGAACCGGTAATTTTGCCGCGCAAAAGCTGGATCTGGTAACAAAATCATCGGCAAAATTATCATTGGTGATGGATAAGATGCAATACATGAAAAACGTATCGCTGAATCTGGATGCTGTTTTGGGTATTGATCTGGACAAACAAAAATATACCTTTAAAGAAAATAAGGCGTTGATCAATCAGCTGCCGTTGGAATTTGACGGATTTATTCAAATGCTGAAAAACGGGCAGGAATATGACTTGAAATTCAAAACGCCTACATCGTCCTTTAAAAACTTCCTGGGACTGGTTCCGGAAGCCTATGCCGGCAACCTGAATACGGTTAAAACAACCGGTGATTTTAAAGTAGATGGAACGGTTAAAGGAGTACTTACCGATACAACAATCCCGAAATTCAATATTGAAATAGCGTCCAATAACGCTTCCTTCCAATATCCGGACTTGCCGAAATCGGTTCAGAATATTGTAATTGATACCCGGATCATAAACGAAACCGGATTGATGAACGATACGTATGTAAATCTGGATAAATTGTCGTTCCGGATCGATCAGGATGTTTTCAATGCAAAAGCAAACATTAAAAATATTTCACAAAACGCTTTGGTAAATGCCGAATTAAAAGGTGTTATCAACCTGGCTAATGTGACAAAAGCCTATCCGGTGAAACTGGAAAAACCGTTGTCGGGGATTCTAAAAGCCGATGTAGTGACCAAATTCGATATGAAATCGGTGGAAACCAGCCAGTATCAGAATATCCAGAATTCCGGAAATATCAGCCTTACCGGATTCAACTATGCCGGTCCGGAAATGGCAAAACCAATTCAGATCAAACAGGCAACCGTTGCCTTTAATCCGAATCAGATCCGTTTGAACCAACTGGATGCGGTAACCGGAAAATCGGATATTAAAGTAACCGGAACACTGGATAATTTCTATGGTTTTGTATTTAAAAAACAAGTGCTGAAAGGAAACTTTACCATGAACTCCAACCAGTTGTTAGTGTCCGATTTTATGACGCCAACAACGCCTGAAGCGACAAAAGGTAATGTGAAGCCGAAAGAAGCTGTGAAAATTCCGGCCTTTCTGGATTGTACCATTACGGCAAATGCCAATACGGTGGTGTACGATAACCTGACCCTGAAAGCCGTTTCCGGAAAAATGATCATTAAGGACGAAGCGGTAAAACTGGAAAATGTGAAAACCAATATTTTTGACGGTCAGATCGGGGTAAACGGTACCGTTTCGACTAAAGGTGCTGTGCCATCCTTTAATATGGATTTAGGACTGAATACCGTGGATATTGCCAAATCGTTTACGCAGCTGGACATGTTGAAATCCATCGCGCCTATCGCCGGAGTTATTAGCGGTAAACTGAATTCAACCATTAAACTGTCGGGTAACCTGGATGCTAAGGAAATGACGCCGGATTTAAAAACAATTTCCGGAGATTTAGTAGGGCAATTGCTTTCGACTTCTGTTAATGCGAAAAATTCCAATTTACTAAATGCGCTGGACAGCAATTTAAAATTCGTAGACCTGGATAAGCTGAACCTGAACAACCTGAAAGCCCATTTGTCGTTCGATAACGGAAAAGTAAACGTAAAACCGTTCGATATTAAATACCAGGATATCAAAGTAACGGTTGGCGGACAGCACGGTTTTGACCAGAGCATGAATTATAACCTGAAGTTTGATGTTCCTGCCAAATACCTGGGATCGGATGTGAACAAGCTTCTGGCAAAATTATCGCCTTCAGATGCAAATAAAATAGAAAGCGTACCGGTAAATGCTATCTTAACCGGGAACTTTAAAAGTCCTAAAGTATCTACCGACTTAAACCAGGCGGTTACCAATATTTCGAACCAGTTAATCAAGCAGCAAAAAGACAAGCTGATTAACCAGGGAACCGGAGCTTTGGAAAACCTTTTAGGAGGAGGGAAGAAGAATACCGGAACTACGGCCGATACGACCAAAACAAAACCGAAAGACGATATTAAAAATGCCGCAACAAATGCCATTAAAGATTTGTTTGGTAAGAAGAAAAAACAAGAATAAAGAAAAAGCCCCGCAATTGCGGGGCTTTTTTTATAGCGTGATTTTTACAACATAACCTTCAAAAGTACGGATGTTAAAAACGGTGCCGTCTTCAAAAAGCAGGTATTGTCCTTTAATACCTGCTAATTTTCCGTTAAAAACAGGTGTTTTGTCAAGGCTTAAGCTGTTTACTTTTTTCGGGTATTGTAAAACGGGATATTCCAGATGGTACATTTTTTCGGGTGTTGTATGGAAATACTCTTTTACTTCATCGGGTAAAAGCGGTTCCAGTTTGTTGCGTTCGGAAATAATATCCATGGCTGGAATTTCATTCTGAAGCATTTTCCGCCAGTTTGTTTTGTCCGAATAATGATCCTTTAAAGCAACTTCGGTAATTCCGGCCAGGTAACGGTTCGGTACTTCTACTATCGGAACAGCCTCAATGGCGCCCTGATCGATCCAGCGGGTCGGAACCTGTGTTTTTCGGGTTACGCCCACTTTTACTTCACTTGAAAGTGCCAGGTAAACGATGTGCGGCTGCAACTGTACTCTTTTTTCATATTCCAGGTCGCGGTCTTCAATGTCCAGATGTGCGGTGCTTAGCTCCGGTTTCATGATCCAGTCTCCGGCTGAGGCACTCGACATAAAGCAGTCGTAGCAAAAACCCTGTCTGAAAATCTTTTTTTTCTTACCGCAATTCAAACATTGGTATCCCTGGAAGGAAATCTCCATTTCTTTATTGAGTAATTGGTTGACATTCAAAAAGCTATTTTCGAAAACAAGATAATATTGGATCGGGTTTCCTATTTCCGTTTGCATTTTTGTAAGTACGCCTTCGTATTGCATTTTGTAAATTCAGATTTAAGAGTTAGGATTTGCAGATTAACAGCGTCGTTACTGCGGTTTTTTTATTATTTTTGGTAATGTTGTAAAAGTACAAACTTTGATTTGAATTATCCCAAAAACAAATCTTCTTAACCGGAATCTAGTATTATGGCATTAACAATAATTAACTCAATTGCTTCTTGGATATTAAAAAAGAGAATTCACCAGATGGAATTGTTTCTTAAATACCCGAATGAAGTACAGGAGGAATTGCTTTTTAGTTTGCTGAGAACAGCAGAAAATACAATTATTGGCCAGAAATATGAGTTTGGAACAATTAAGAGTTACAAGACCTTTTCGGAGCGTATTCCGGTATCGACTTATGAAGAGCTCGAACCGCTGATCGAAAGAACCCGGAAAGGGGAGCAGAACGTTTTCTGGAACACGCCTATCAAATGGTTTGCAAAATCCAGTGGTACGACCAATGCTAAAAGCAAATTTATTCCGGTGAGTAACGAAGCGTTGGAAGACTGCCATTATAAAGCCAGTAAGGACTTGCTGTGCCTGTATCTGAATAACAATGAAAACTCACAGCTGTTTACGGGTAAAAGCCTGCGATTGGGCGGCAGTAAGCAGTTGTATGAAGATAACAATACTTTTTTCGGCGATCTTTCGGCGATCCTGATTGATAATATGCCTTTTTGGGCAGAATTCAGCAGTACGCCAAGTAATAAGGTTTCCCTGATGAGTGAATGGGAGTCCAAAATACAGGCGATCATTCACGAAACGGTTCTGGAAAATGTAACCAGTTTTGCCGGTGTTCCGTCATGGATGCTGGTGCTGCTGAACCGCGTATTGGAAGAAACCGGAAAAACCGATCTGTTTGAACTGTGGCCTAATGTTGAGGTTTACTTTCACGGAGGAGTGAGCTTTGAACCGTACCGGGAACAGTACAAGCGGATCCTGCCGAAAGCGGATTTTAAATATTATGAGATCTATAATGCTTCCGAAGGATTTTTTGCCATCCAGGATCTGAACAATTCCGA
The DNA here is from genome assembly GCF_013389455.1 of Flavobacterium inviolabile. Classification (NCBI taxonomy): domain Bacteria; kingdom Pseudomonadati; phylum Bacteroidota; class Flavobacteriia; order Flavobacteriales; family Flavobacteriaceae; genus Flavobacterium; species Flavobacterium inviolabile. The sequence goes on from NZ_CP058278.1 coordinate 1,365,783, forward strand.
TGATTTACTGCTGATGCTTGATTACGGGATTTTCTATGAATTTATCCCGATGGATACTTTTGGAACCTTACAGCAGCGAACCATCCGGTTATCGGAAGTGCAGCTGAATAAGAACTATGCGGTAGTGATTACGACCAATTCCGGTTTGTGGCGCTATTTAATAGGGGATACGGTTCGTTTTACTTCGCTGAATCCTTATCGTATTAAAGTTACCGGAAGAACCAAGCATCATATCAATGTATTTGGTGAGGAATTGATGGTGGAAAACACAGACAGGGCAATCGCCAGGGCGTGTCATGAAACCGGCTCGGAAGTGATTGATTATACGGTAGCGCCTATTTTTATGAAAGGACGCGAAAAAGGAGCGCATGAATGGATGATCGAGTTCCGGAAAAAACCGGAAAATATTGAGCTGTTTCGTAAAAACCTGGATGAAGCGCTGCAAAGCCTGAATTCCGATTATGAAGCGAAACGGTATAATAATATGACACTGAATCCGTTAGTGTTGAATGTGGCGCGAACGAATCTTTTTTATGATTGGTTGAAAGAGCAGGATAAACTGGGAGGACAGCACAAAATACCAAGGTTGTCCAATAGCCGGGAATATTTAGACAGACTGAAAGCATTGCAATATATCCAAATAGAATGATAATATGAAAAAAGTGATAGGTTTCCTTGTGCTGGGGGCAGTTCTTGCCTCCTGCGGTCCCAAACGGATGGGGTGCGGACCAAGAAGATGTGAAGTAAAAACAATCGGGCATCCATCGGATAAAGTAATACAGAAAGCTACCGAAAGGGCATAAAAAAACCTCGCTATTGCGAGGTTTTAAAATTCTTAGAAAGTTCTAATTATTTTTTTGCAGCGTCAGCAGCAGGAGCAGCAGCGTCAGTAGCTGGAGCAGCAGCAGCGTCAGTAGCTGGAGCAGCTTCAGTAGTAGCAGCAGCAGAATCAACAGTAGTAGCAGCAGCTTCTACAGCCTCTTCAGCAGGAGCAGCAACTTCTTCAGTTACAGGCTCTTCAGTTTTAGTTTCTTTACAAGAAACGAAAGAAACACTCATCATAGCTACTAATGCTAAGCTTAAAACAACTTTTTTCATCTTACTAAATTATAAAGGTTAATTATTAATTCGGAGCAAAGATATAAAATTTTTAATACGTAATAATATTTCGTAAAATATTTTTTCGCTCCGGTTTACTTTTTTTTTGAAAAATCAGATAATTATGGTCAAAAACGCCCGATTTCAAAGGGTTTAAGCGTGTAACTATCTGATTTTTAATGTTTTGTTAAAGTGTTAAAAAACGACTATTTTTTCTTGTTTTGTACCAGTTTCATCTCGTCAACAAGGTGTTTTGCGCCTGCATATTTGTCAATAATGAACAAAACATAGCGGATGTCCACCATAATGTTGCGGCAAATCGCCGGATCGTAGTAAATATCACTCATCGTTCCTTCCCAAACACGGTCGAAATTCAGTCCGATTAAGTTACCTTCCGCATCCAGAGCAGGGCTTCCGGAATTCCCTCCGGTAGTGTGGTTGGTTCCGATAAAGCAAACCGGCATTTTGCCTTTTTCGCCATATTGTCCGTAATCTTTATTGTTGTATAAAGTGATTAGTTTTTCCGGTACGTCAAACTCATAATCACCCGGTACATATTTTTCCATGACACCGTCCAGGAAAGTCATCGGTTCATACACTACCGCATCGCTTGGGTTGTATCCTTTTACTTTACCATAGGTTACACGCAATGTGCTGTTTGCATCCGGGAAAAGACGATCGTTAGGGAATAATTCCAGTATCGCTTTCATATAGGTGCGTTGTAAAGCAATATTTTTCAGATTTAACTCGTCATATTTTGGTGCTACATTTTTGTTGTAGCTGTCTGCCATTGCTTTTACCGTTTGATAGCCTTTGTCCTGATTGATTTTTTCAATAACCGTTTTAGCATCACCGCTTAATAATTCTTTTAAACCGTTATAGCTGGTCAGTTTTGATTTTCCGTACACTTCTGCCGTCAGGTTTTTAGCATCAACCGTGCTGAAAGCTGCCGGTAAAAATTGTTTTGGCGACTTTGTGGAGTATAAGGTAATTAACTGTTCGAAAACTTTTTCATCAACATTAGCATTGAAGTCTTTATACAGATCTTCAAAACCGGCGATAAGATTGTTTTTTCTGTCGTTAAAAGCTTGTTCTCCTTTAGCGGTATACACCTGCTCTAACTGGTACAGACGGTGTCCGAAGCTTAGTAATTCAGTATTTTTTAGCACTACTTCTGTGAAATAATCCCTGCTCAGGGCATACGGAGCAATGTCGGCATAATTCTTTTTAAAGTCAGCCAGTAAGTTTCCGTATTCGGCTTGTTTACCGGATTTGTTCACTTTGTTCTGGAAGTCTTTTTCAAATTTCTGTTTGATGGCAACCGCATTGGATTTTTTTAAACCTTTGGTTTCTCCGATCCATTTTTTCCAGTAGTTGGCAATACTGGCATATTTGGAAGCATACTGGATTTTGATAGCATTGTCTTTACGCATAAATCCGTCCTGTACTTTTAAAGCCGCATCACGAACTTCAATTTTTGCAGGATTCAAGTCGTTTACAATCTGCTCTACAGCATACGATGGCAAATATTCCTGGGTTCTGCCCGGATATCCCATTACCATAGTAAAGTCGTTTTCCTTAACCCCTTTTATAGAAACCGGGAAGAAATGTTTTGGTGTATACGGAACGTTGTCTTTGGAATATTCCGCCGGACGGTTGTTTTTGTCGGCATAGATCCGGAATAAAGAGAAATCTCCGGTGTGGCGCGGCCAAACCCAGTTGTCTGTATCCGAACCGAATTTTCCGATAGATGAAGGCGGTGCGCCAACCAAACGAACGTCTTTATAGGTTTCCGTTACAAAAAGGATGTATTGGTTTCCGTCATAGAAAGTTCTGATCTTGTTTTCCTGCCAGGATTCTTTTGGCAATGTTCTGCTTAGTATACCGATGTTTTCCTGGATTTTCTTTTGTTTGTCCAATTCGTTAGGAAGTGCGGCAACACCTTCTAATACCTTATTGGTTATATCTTCTATTTTTACAATGAAGGTTACCACCAGGTCTTTGTTTGGTAATTCATCTTCCATTTTCATAGCCCAAAAGCCATTTGTAAGATAATCATGGTCGATTGTAGAGTGCGACTGGATTTCGCCATAACCGCAATGGTGGTTGGTTAAAAGTAAACCTTTTGAGGAAATCACTTCGGAAGTACAGCCTCCGTTAAAATGCGGAACCGCATCTTTTAAACTGGATTTGTTTACATCGTAAATATCGGCAGCCGATATTTTCATCCCTAAGTTTTTCATCTCCTTTTCGTTCATTCCTTTTAGTAAGGAGGGAATCCACATTCCGCCTTGCTGGGCGTAAACGGGTAAAACGAACAATACGACAAGTAGTCTTAAAAATTTCATCTGTTTGTTATTTATTTGTTTGTAATGAATCAGCCGGAACGCTGTAATGAGCTCTGGTTAAAAGCACATCATAGGGTTACCGGTATTAATTGATTTTTGGTGTTTATGCTACAATATATTTCATCATTTTACGATGATGTACTGTAAAATTCTGGGCAAGATACAATTTTTGAGCATTTTCGTTATGGTTTTCCACTTCAAGGTAGATTACTTTTAACTTTAATTTAAGAGCTTCTGCTTTTATAAATTCGATTGCCTGTTTCCCGATTCCTTTTCCTCTTGCCTTTTCGGATAGGTATAGTTCATCCAGAAAAGCATACCGGCCTTTGTATTCAAAACTGAATATAAAAGTGATAATGGTATAGCCGATCAGTTCGTTATCGGAATAGATCAGCCAGGCTTTTCCCAGGTTGTCATTACTGATAAACTCTGTAAACAGCGCTTCAGAAGTTGCCGGGTCGATATGGTAATTATCGATGGCATAAAAATCACGCATCAGGGTTACTGCTTCAGGAATGTCTGCTTTGGTTAACGGTTTAAAGATGGTGCTCATGTATAATGTGGTTTAAAATACTATTGGTTGCGTTTTTATTCATCTGTACGAAAGTGCTGCAAATATGCCCTTTTTCATAACGAATGTCTACATTGCGGATCAGGTCGGTGAACGCTTCGTTCAGTTCCTGCTGACCGGAAATGGAAATACAGCCTTCCATGTTCACCAAAGCGGTGGCTTCGGCAAAATGGGAATAGTTGGGGCCAATTACAATGGGTACGCCAAAAGTGGCCGGTTCCAGAATGTTGTGTACTCCGGGATTTCCAAAGCCGCCGCCAACGTAGGCAATGTCGGCATAACTGTAAATCCTGGTCAGTATGCCTATGGTGTCGATAATAAAAACGTCATAACCGGAAAGGTCTTTTCCCTCTTTTTCAGAAAACAGTACCGTTTTTTTGGTAATGCTGTTTTGTAAGGATAATATTTGTTCCGGTTTGATATTGTGTGGTGCGATGATGAATTTTACCGCATCGCTCGTGTTGTTGATATAATTAACCAGCAGGGTTTCGTCTTTTGGCCAGGAACTGCCAATCACAATTGCCGGACTGTCGTTTTTAAAGTTTTCGATAAAATCCAGGGTATTGTCGCGTTCCAGTATTGCAGCTACGCGGTCAAAACGGGTATCGCCGGAAACTTTTACGTTCGAAAAACCAATGCTTTGCAATAGTTGTTTGGATTTTTCATTCTGTACAAAAAAGTAGTTAAAGCTTTTCAGCGCATTTCTGTAAAAAGAGCCGTACCATTTAAAGAACGATTGTTTTTCCCTGAAAATCCCCGATATCAGATAGGTCGGGATATTCTGCTTTTTCAGCTTGTTCAGGTAATTTGGCCAGTATTCGTATTTAATGAAAAAAGCCATATCGGGATGAACGGCTTTCAGGAAAGCTATAGCATTGCTTTTGGTGTCCAGAGGCAGGTAAACCGTGGCATCGGCAGTAGTATTGTTCTTTCGTACTTCGTAGCCGGATGGCGAAAAGAAAGTAACGACAATTTTATGACCGGGGAACTTTTCTTTTATTTTTTCCATTACCGGAAGTCCCTGTTCATATTCTCCCAGTGAAGCGGCATGAAACCAGATCGTTTTGTCAGATGGCTGTATTGCCGTTGCTAATGCCGGGAAAACAATTTTTCGGCCTTCCACAAAAAGTTTGATTTTCGGACTCAGTAAAGCAATGAATTTCAGGAGGAAACCAACGAATCGAACTAATAAATCGTAGAGAAAAAACATAAGCGAAAATTTGTGTCGCTAAATTACGGTTCTTTACGTTAATTTGATTGGTGTAAACTCATTAAATGACTATTTTTGCTTGTTTTAAAAACTTTTTTTCAGATGAAACAGGTCTTGTAATGGCGTTTTTTCATTACAGTCTGAAAGCATGTGACAATAAAAACAATACGTAAACAGATGAAAAAAATACAAATGGTTGACCTGAAAGGTCAATATGAAGCGATAAAAGAAACTGTAAATCAATCCATCCAGGAAGTTCTGGATACCACAACTTTTATAAACGGTCCGCAGGTACACCAATTCCAGAAAGCATTAGAAGATTATTTAGAAGTGAAGCACGTTATTCCATGTGCTAACGGAACCGATGCGTTGCAGATTGCCATGATGGGGCTGGACCTGAAACCGGGTGATGAGGTAATTACCGCCGATTTTACTTTTGCCGCAACCGTGGAAGTGATTGCATTATTGCAGTTAACACCGGTTTTGGTAGATGTGGAAGTGGATACTTTTAATATTTCGGTAGACGCAATTAAAAAAGCGATTACGCCAAAAACAAAAGCGATTGTTCCGGTTCACATGTTCGGACAGGCGGCCAATATGGAAGCAATTATGGCTTTGGCAGAAGAACACAACCTGTATGTAATTGAAGATAATGCACAGGCAATCGGAGCCGATTATAAATATGCCGACGGAACAAAAAAGAAAGTGGGAACAATCGGGCATGTAGCCTCTACTTCTTTCTTCCCGTCAAAAAATTTAGGCTGCTATGGCGATGGCGGTGCTATTTTTACCAATGATGATGAACTGGCTTATAAATTGCGCGGTATTGTAAACCACGGAATGTACGTGCGTTACCATCATGATGTAGTGGGGGTTAACTCCCGCCTGGACAGTGTTCAGGCAGCGGTTTTAAATGCAAAACTGCCCAAACTGGATGCCTATAACGAGGCGCGCCAGCTGGCGGCTAAAAAATATGATGCGGCTTTAGCCAATCATCCGAATATTATTACTCCTTTTGTAAAAGGTGAAGACGGAAGTCATGTATTTCATCAATATACCCTGCGCATCCTTAATACCGACAGAAATGCTTTAATGCAGCATTTACTGGATAAAGGTATTCCTTGTGCCATTTACTACCCGATTCCGTTACACAGCCAGAAAGCTTATACCGATTCCCGTTATAAGGAAGAAGCATTCCCGGTAACCAATGAATTGGTTAATGAAGTAATTTCCTTGCCGATGCATACAGAATTAGACGATGAGCAAATTAAATTCATAACCGACAGTATTCTGGAATTCTTAGGATAGTATTCGTTAAAATCTGGTTTAATACTAAAAAAATAAATGAGAATAGTTGTAACAGGAGGTTTAGGTTTTATAGGTTCACATACCGTAGTAGAATTATACAATCAGGGTTTTGAAGTGGTTATCATCGATAATCTGTCCAATTCGTCAATTGATGTTTTGGAAGGTATTGAAAAGATCACCGGGGAAAAACCGGTATTCGTACAGCTTGATTTGCGCGATAAAACAAGTGTAGCCGGGTTTTTCAAACAGTATACCGATGTTGCCGGAGTGATTCATTTTGCCGCTTCAAAAGCAGTGGGCGAAAGTGTCGAAAATCCGTTACTCTATTATGAAAACAATATTGGCGCGCTGGTTTATTTGCTGCAGGAATTGCAGCAAAAAGATCAGTCGTGTTTTATTTTCAGTTCTTCCTGTACGGTTTACGGACAGGCGGAAAAAATGCCGATTACCGAAAGTGCTTCAGTACAGCCGGCCATGTCGCCTTATGGCAACACCAAACGAATAGGAGAGGAGATCATCCGCGATGTGGCAAAAGTGTCCGGGATAAAGGCTGTTTTGCTGCGATATTTTAATCCTATCGGGGCACATGCCACGGCAGAAATAGGCGAATTGCCGGTTGGTGTTCCTCAAAACCTGGTGCCATTCATTACCCAGACGGCAATAGGTTTGCGAAATGAATTGTCGGTTTACGGCGATGATTATCCAACAGCCGACGGTACCTGTGTTCGCGATTATATCCATGTAGTGGATCTGGCAAAAGCACATGTTGTGGCGATGAAGCGCCTGCTGGAAAATAAAAACCTGGAAAAAGTGGAAACCTTCAATGTGGGAACCGGAACCGGAAGCTCTGTTCTGGAAGTGATCCAGGCTTTTGAAAAAGTAAGCGGAAAACCACTACCCTATAAATTTGTAGGCAGGAGAGAAGGAGATATTGTAGAAGCCTATGCCAATACAGACAGAGCCAATGCGGTTTTAGGCTGGAAAGCCGAAGCAACGCTGGAAGAAGCTCTGGGTTCTGCCTGGAAATGGGAACAGAAAATAAGAAATAAGTCATAAAAAAAGCCCGGTTTAACCGGGCTTTTTTATTATCGTACTGGCTGATCTAAAATCAGATCCAGGTATAGATTAATCTTGTCTTTCAATTCTTTTCTCGGTGTGATGAAATCAAGGAAACCGTGCTCTAAAAGGAATTCAGATGTCTGGAATCCTTCCGGTAAATCTTTCCCGGTAGTATCTTTAACAACACGAGGTCCTGCAAAACCGATCAAAGCGCCCGGCTCGGCAATATTAACATCACCTAACATCGCATAAGAAGCGGTTGTTCCTCCGGTAGTCGGATCGGTACATAAGGAAATGTACGGGATTTTTGCTTCTGCCAATTGCGCTAATTTAGCCGATGTTTTGGCTAACTGCATTAGTGAGTAGGCCGCTTCCATCATACGGGCACCACCGGACTTGGAAATCATTACAAAAGGAACTTTGTGTTTGATAGAATAATCGATCGCACGGGCAATTTTTTCACCTACCACAGCTCCCATAGAACCACCAATAAAGGCGAAATCCATACTGGCAACAACCAGGTCTTTCCCTTTCGATTTTCCAACAGCCGTTCTTACCGCGTCTTTTAACTTGGTTTTTTCGATAGCGTCTTTTAAACGATCACTGTATTTTTTAGTATCCACGAATTTTAATGGATCTTTAGAAGTCATGTTGGCATCCAATTCTTTGAATTCATTATTGTCAAATAAGATTTCAAAATATTCTTTACTGCCAATACGAACATGGTATCCGTCTTCCGGACTTACCCAAAGATTTTTAGCTAATTCTTCTGAATCAATGATTTTTCCGGTTGGAGATTTGTACCAAAGTCCTTTAGGAACGTCTTTTTTATCTTCTGTTGCGGTTTGAATTCCTTTTGCTGTTCTTTTAAACCAAGCCATAGTCTTAAATTTGAATTAATCCCGAATGGTGTTTACTTTAAATTATAAAGTGTTAACGTTATTCAGGTCTTTAAACGCTTGCTCCAAGCGTGTGTTAAACGTAATTTCTCCTTCACGAACCCATTTTCTAGGGTCATAATGTTTTTTGTTAGGAACTTCTTCTCCTTCCGGATTCCCGATTTGAGTTCTTAAATAATCTATTTTTTCAATAACATAATCACGAACACCTTCTGTAAATGCAAACTGCAAATCGGTGTCGATATTCATTTTGATTACTCCATAGGTAATCGCTTCTCTGATTTCTTCTAATGTAGAACCGGAACCGCCGTGGAAAACAAAATCAACCGGATTGTGGCCTGTGTTGAATTTTTGCTGTACATACTCCTGTGAATTTCTCAGGATTTTCGGGGTTAGTTTTACATTTCCGGGTTTGTAAACACCGTGAACGTTTCCAAATGCTGCAGCGATCGTGAAACGAGGGCTGATTTTCATCAGTTCTTCATAAGCAAAAGCTACTTCATCCGGCTGGGTGTATAATTTTGAACTGTCCACATCAGAATTGTCCACACCGTCTTCTTCACCGCCGGTAATACCCAATTCAATTTCCAGTGTCATTCCCATTTTGCTCATACGCTCTAAATAACGTTTAGAGATCTCAATGTTCTCTGCAATCGGCTCTTCGGAAAGATCGATCATGTGAGAGCTGAACAACGGTTTTCCGGTTTGTTTGAAATGCGTTTCACTGGCGTCAAGCAGGCCGTCAATCCATGGCAATAAATTTTTAGCACAATGGTCTGTATGTAAAATTACCGTAGCACCATAAGCTTCTGCCAGCGTGTGAATGTGTTTTGCTCCTGCAATTGCTCCTAATATAGCCGATTTCTGTCCTTCGTTAGAAAGTCCTTTTCCGGCATTAAAGGAAGCGCCTCCATTTGAAAACTGAATGATAACAGGTGCGTTTAATTTGGCAGCAGTTTCCATAACACCGTTGATAGTGCTTGATCCTGTTACGTTTACAGCTGGTAAGGCAAAGCCTTTTTCTTTTGCATAATTAAAAATCTCCTGAACCTGATCGCCTGTCGCTACTCCTGGTTTTATATTATGAGCCATTGTGTTGTTGTTTTAGTTTATTTCGACAAAAATAATAATTTCTAAAATTAGAACGGATAATTAATTCCAATATTTAAGACGGCACGGTTTGGAACGATATCTTTAAACCATCTTTCACTCATTGCTTTGGCCGGATTGTAGGTTTTAAAGCCCACATCCAGACGGATTACAAAGAAGTTCAGGTCGTAACGGAAACCAATTCCGGTTCCTAATGCCATATCTTTTAACGATTTGAAGCCTTCAAATACACTTTCTTCATCGGTTACGTTGTCAAAAACGTTCCAGATATTACCAGCATCGGCAAAAAAGGCACCGTTTAATTTCCCGAAAATATTAAAACGGTATTCGGCACTTAACGCGATTTTAAAGTTAGCCTCATTGAAATCGTTTAATCCGCCGCTGCGCCCCGGGCCTAAGCTGTAGGACTGCCACGCTCTGTTGTCGTTCGAACCTCCGGCAAAATAACTTCGGGAGAACGGGATGGAGTTGGAGTTGCCATACGGAATGGCTAATCCCACAAAACTTCTTGCGGCAAGAACCTGCTTGCTGCCAAAATCCCAGTTTTTGATAAAGTCTAATTCCCCTTTGATGTATTGTGAATATTCTACATTAAAAAATTTCTTTCGGCCGTTAATGTCCGGTTCCTGGTTTTGTATTTTGGAAAACAGGCTTAAAGTATTTCCGGCAGATTCTAATTTCGTTTTAAACGTAAAGAAGTCATTGTCCGTAATGTTTGTTCTGCTCGATTTGGTATAGGTAATGTTGGACGCAAGTATCAGGTTGTTTTCGGTCAGACGCAAACGGCGTTCTTCAATACTGCGCACCACGAAATAATCATTGTCGTTTTGGGTCAATACCGTTTGCCCGTTTAGGACATCATTGATAAAACCGGCAGTTCCGCCTCCGGCTATGGTCAGGTTACCTTCGTTGTCCAGATAGCTGCCATCGTTGTTGTAAACGTGTGCCAGATCGTTCAGTCGGTTATAGGATGAACGGTAAACGCTGAAATAATTCCCCGGGTTTACGTTTCTCACATATTGCAGGTTTACCAGGTCAAAACGGATATTGGTATTTCTTTTCGGATTCCAGGTATAGTTGAATATTCCGGTAAAGTTCTCTTTGTCCAGTCCGATGTTTTGCTGACGCGACATACCAAAACTGATCTGTGTGGTCGGAAGCGTATTTTTCGGGATGATCTTTTCGGTATTTAAAGGGAAAAAGATCCTTGGAAAGGATAGTTTTACATCGGCTCCGTATTCGGAAATATTGAAAAATACATTGTTCGGATTCGCAAGGTCGCGGGAGGAACCAATGTTCCCTCTAAGGGCGATTTCCAGAATTTCGGCACCACGGAAAATGTTACGTATCGATAGGGAAGTACTACCCAGTATACCAAAATCCTGAATGTTGGAATGCATGAAATCAGCAGTAGCATTAAAGTTGAATTTCTTTCTTGGCGACAAAACGATATTCGCAATCAGCGACGTTCCGGTAGTATCGGTTTTGTCTTCTTCATACTCAATGTTCGGATAGTTGAAAACACGCAGATTACTCAGGGAACGGGATGTTAACTGTCTTCTGAAATCGCTGAATTTACTTCCTTTGGTGATGAAAATAGCATCGGTAATTGCTTTCGGGCGGTAATTCAGCTTGTCAGAACTGTATATGTTAAAGTTGTTGTATGTAATACTGTCGGCAACTTTTTCTTTGCTTTTATTGTTGCTGTTCCCGGTAAAGATGTTTACCTGGCTGATGGTGTACAGTTTAAAAGGAACTTTAATTAATGAATCTCCTTTTTTTATCGTCTGGTTGTCAATAAGGAAATCCACATTTGCCTTATGTCCGGTCGCCACGGTATCCACATCATATTCGATGTTGGTTTCCTGGAAATAGTAAGCGCCGTTATTTCTGAAATTGGTGGCAATACGTTTTCGCTCGTCAATAAAATTCTGGGAATTGTATTGTTTTCCTTTAACAATCAGGGACTGATCCTTGATTTTGTGAAACAACGAATCCAAAGCCGGTGTTTTAATAGATGTGGTGATGCTGTCAATAATGTAGGGAGCACCCAGCTTAATGTTGTAGGCTATTTTTCCGCGTTTGTTTTCCAGCGAATCAATCTTATAGCTCACTTTACTGTTAAAATAACCGCTGTTGAAATAGTAGGATAAAAGGCGGTTTCGGGATTTTTGCGATTTTGTTTCGTCAATAATCACCGGCGGTTCTCCTGTTTTTTTAAGGAAGGTGCTGGCACCGGAAACAAAAAAAGACTGTCCTAGTCGCTGCACTTGTTTTTCAGACAATAGATCTTTTAAAAACTGGTGGCGTTTCGGTTTTTTTTGCAGCCATAACTGATAGTCGGCTTCGGGGCTTTTTCGGGCTAAATTGTACATTTGAAGTCGGAGACGGTAACCCAGTATCGAACTGTTGGGTTTCTGGTAAAGCTGATTGAGGATTGCCTCGCTTTTTTCCTTTTTCCCGTCTACATTTACAGTATTCTCAATTAAAAGATACTGACCCTCGGGTACTCTTTTTACAAGAGAACAAGAGTATAAAATTGCACCTAATACAAGAAATAGTGCTATTTTTGATAAATTATTTTTCAAATCGTTTACAATAGTAAGTCAAAAATACATTTTTTTATGGTTAGTAAAAACCAAATCAAACTAATAACGAGTTTACAGCAAAAAAAATATAGGAAACAGCATAAAATGTTCTTTGCCGAAGGTATAAAGGTAATTCAAGAATTGCTGAATTCCAATTTTGAATTGTATCATTTGTTTACGGTTGAAGATCTTTTTCCGGATGTTCCGGAGCGTAAAATCACGTTTATTTCGGAAGCCGAATTAAAAAAAATAAGCGCTTTAACAACACCCAATAGCTGTCTGGCATTATTCCTGATTCCGGATGAAAAACCGGTAGCGGAAGACGGACTGATCATTGCTTTGGATGCCATTCGCGATCCGGGAAACCTGGGTACGATTTTAAGGCTGAGTGATTGGTTTGGCGTTCAGCATGTGGTGTGTTCGAACGAAACCGTTGATATTTATAATCCCAAAGTAGTTCAGGCTACTATGGGGTCTATTACCCGGGTAAATGTGGTGTATACTGATCTGGAAGCTTTTCTGGAAAAAACAAACCTTCCTGTTTTCGGAACCTTTATGGACGGTGCCAATATCTACAAACAAAGCCTTCCCGAAAAAGGAATCGTGGTAATGGGAAATGAGGCCAATGGTATTTCGGCTGCCATTGAAAAATTGGCGGCAAACAGGCTTTCTATTCCGCGTTTTGGCGACCTGCAGCAAACGGAAAGTTTAAATGTTGCCACTGCCACCGCTATTATTTTAAGCGAATTTAAAAGAGGACTTTAAATTTTAATGGAATGTAAAGTTGATGAAGATACCACGTGTTTTCATGGATGCTACATTTCCGGTCCATGGACTGTCCGGATTGTTGTCGCGGATTATCTCGTCATTGATTCCGAATACACCGCGGATGGACGGTGAAAATTTAAAATATTCCAGGTAGAAATCAACACCCAAACCCAGCTCATAGTTAGTGGACCAGCGGGTCATTCTAAAACGATAAGCATAGTTGTCGTCGGTTGCGTCGTGGTTACTGCCCAAATTCAGTGATTTGGAAAGACCGCCCACGACATAAGGACGAACGTTTCCAAAACGCTGTGAAGAGAATTTTAGTAATAACGGGAAATGGATATAGGTTGATTTTACTTCACGCAGCTGCTCAACCGGACGGGTAAGGCTGGGATCGTGGAAGGTTAAATCACGTTGCGTATAATATAATCCCGGTTCGAATCGAAGATCCAGATATTCCATAAGACGTAGGTTTCCAACCAATCCAACGTTAAAACCGGTAGTGCTTTTTACTTCAATATCGGTGCCCGGTTTGATATAGTCAAACTTAAAGTCATAACTGCTGAATCCTAAGAAATAGCCCCAGTGAACCCTTTGTTTGTCAAAGTTTTCCAGGTTGATAACAGGGTTTTTACTAAACATTGACTGCGCAAAGCCGTTTAGTGAAAGGATTAGCATGGAAATTAGGAGTAGTCTCTTCATATTATTTTTTTGACGCTGAGTAAATGGTTGCTGCTCCGAAAGTTTGCGGCGCATGTTTCACATCTATAAACCCAACTTTTCTCAAAATATTGTTTAACGCTTCACCATGAGGGAAAACTGAAGCCGATTCTGAAAGATAAGAATAGGCAACTTTGTCTTTAGAAAAGAGCTTTCCGATTAGGGGAAGTATGTTTTTGGTATAGAAATAATAGCCTTGTTTAAAAGGGAATTTTGTTGGAACGGAAGTTTCCAGTATCACGAAAACACCGTTTGGTTTCAGTACTCTCAGTATCTCGGATAATCCTTTTTCCAGGTTTTCAAAATTACGAACCCCGAAAGCCACGGTAATCGCATCAAAATAATTGTCCTCATAAGGAATGTTTTCCGAATCGCCCAAAACCATTTCGATTCTGTCCGACAGGTTTCTTTCGGCAATTTTTTTCTTCCCGATTTCAAGCATTCCCGAAGAAATATCCAAACCAATAATTTTTGATGCTGAAGTTTTTGTCATCAGTATTGCCAGATCGCCGGTTCCGGTAGCAATATCCAAAACCGCCTGTGGTTTTTTGTCGGAAACAATTTTTAAAACTTTGTTACGCCATTTGATATCAATTCCAAAAGAGATGACACGATTCAAATCGTCATACTTACCGGAAATGGTATCAAACATTTGGGTTACTTGTTCTTTTTTTCCTAATTCGGAATCTTTATAAGGCGTTATGTTTTTTGACATTCTAAAAGAAAATTTGAGACAAAGATAATAGAAAGTAAAGGATATAAAAAGAACTCATTTTGTTATTCCTGAATAATTAGTTAGTTGGGCCTCACTAAATTTAGTGAGATGAAAAATACAAGGATTTAGCGATTGTTTGGTGTTGTATTAATGTGGAATTTTACATCATACAAATTAATGAGCTATGTTATCAAAATTATTTTTATCTGAATTAAAATGGATGCTATTGGTACTGGTTGTTACATTGGTTCTGGTAGAAAGTATCAACAGCGGGGTTTTTAATCCTGCTGAATATGGGGTACCGCAAACGTTCTTTGGGTTAAATTTGTTTTTGGAAATTTTAGTTTTTTTTGTCTTTAGTACTTTTGTGGTATTTGGTATTAAAGGCTTTTTTGAGATGTATTCTCAGCGATTTGCCAATGTTATTATCTTCATTTCCGGAGTATTGTTAACAGTGGCAATTTTTATTTTATGTTATCAGGTACTTTCACTTGAATAAATTCAAAATGAAATTTGATATGCTTATTAGCTTATTTGTAATAAACTATCCCGGTAAGATGTTATCGGGATTTTTTATGCGGTTATTTTTTTAAATACGTCAGGAAGCTAAAATCAAAAGCGTGCTTTTCATCTTTCGAATGGAATTCTTCAAATACTAATTGCCACTCGTTCGGGTCTATTTCCGGGAAAAAAGCATCGGCTTCCGGTGAGGTGAACACTTTGGTCAGTTCAATTTTGTCGGCTATGGCAATGGCCTGTTTGTAAATTTCACCGCCGCCAATTATAAATACATCTTCCTGTTCCGGACAGGCTTCTATCGCCGCATTAAGAGCGTTAACAACAATGCAGCCTTCCGGGGTTTGGTAATCGCTCTGGCGGGATATGATTACATGGGTACGGTTGGGAAGCAGCTTTGGCAGGCTTTCAAACGTTTTGCGTCCCATAATGATATAATGTCCGGTGGTAAGTTGGCGGAAACGTTTAAAATCGTCCGGCAGGTGCCAGATCATCTGATTGTCTTTTCCTAAAGCATTGTTTTCTGCTACAGCAGCGATTAAAGTGATCATTTTGCAGGGGACTCGTTGTTTTTGTTGAGGTCTTTTTCCAGTTGCTCTATTTTGCGTTCCTGTTTGAGCATCAGTTTGTCAATTTGAGCACGTTCCCATTTTTTATTCATAAAACTGTCTGTTATAAAAACACGAATAAAGTGCAATACAAATAAGAAAGCCCAAATGGTAATAACCCACAGGTACCAGTCTATTTCCGGTTTAACATTTAGTAATTTATTGGCTACAATACAGAAGATGCTTCCCAGAAAAAACAGGATAAAATGAAAGTACAAGCGTTTTTTTTGTTTCAAACGCTGTCTGGCATATTCATACAGTTCGTGTTGATTTATTTCCATACTTAAAGTTTTACGGAAATAAAGATAAGTAATTTCTTTTAAAAATTATATAGCAACAGCGCCTTTAATATGTGGATGCGGGTCATAATCTTCCAGCGTGAAATCCTCAAATTTAAAATCGAAGATGTTTTTTATTTCCGGATTCAGAATCATTCTCGGAAGTTTTCGCGGCTCGCGGGTGAGCTGTAATTCCAATTGTTCGAAATGGTTGTTGTAGATATGGACGTCACCGAAAGTATGGATGAATTCTCCGGCTTCCAAATTGCAAACCTGTGCAACCATCATGGTAAACAGCGCATAGGAAGCAATGTTAAACGGTACTCCTAAAAATACATCGGCACTTCTCTGGTATAACTGGCAGGATAACTTTCCGTCGGCAACATAAAATTGGAAAAAGGCATGGCAGGGTGGTAGTGCCGCCTTATTGTTGGCAACATTCTCTGCAAACGATTTTGACGTATCGGGCAATACACTCGGATTCCAGGCCGAAACCAGCATTCTTCTGCTGTTCGGATTGTTTTTCAGGGTGTCGATCAGTTCCGTGATCTGGTCGATTTCCTCGCTGTTCCAGTTGCGCCACTGATGCCCGTATATAGGACCCAGATTGCCGTTTTCGTCTGCCCATTCATCCCATATCTTTACCCCGTTTTCTTTAAGGTAACCAATGTTGGTATCCCCGTTTAAAAACCATAGCAGCTCATGAATGATCGATTTCAGATGCAGTTTTTTAGTCGTTACCATAGGAAAGCCCTCGCTTAAATCGAAGCGCATCTGGTAGCCGAAAACACTCTTGGTTCCGGTTCCGGTTCGGTCTCCTTTTTGATTTCCGTTTTCTAAAACGTGCTTTACTAAATCTAAATACTGTTTCATGGGTGCTGATTGGGTGTGTCGGTAATGGGTTATTTAGGATTCTTTTTTAGAAATCTCATCTCTGATTTTTGCCGCCTTTTCATAGTCTTCATTCTGAACGGCACTTTCCAATAAATCGTATAATTCCGAAAGACTGTACTGAGCGTAGGCTTCTCCGGTTACAGCTTCATCCTCGGTTAATCCGAAAGTTTCCGGACTGCTCAGCGGATCATCGTTTTCGTCTTTTTTTCCTTCTTCAATAGGATTCACTTTTAAATAAATACCGGCTTTGTCCAGTATGTTTTTATAGGTGAATATAGGAGCGTTAAAACGCAATGCCAAAGCAATAGCATCGGAAGTACGGGCGTCGATAATTTCCTCAATACGATCTCTTTCGCAGATAATGCTTGAAAAGAAAACACCGTCAACAAGCTTGTGGATAATGACCTGTTTTACCACGATGTCAAACCGGTCGGCAAAATTTTTAAACAAATCATGGGTAAGCGGTCTGGGTGGTTTGATCTCTTTCTCTAAAGCAATGGCTATGGATTGTGCTTCAAAAGCGCCTATTACTATTGGTAATTTTCGTTCGCCATCAACTTCGTTCAAAATCAGGGCGTAAGCGCCATTTTGCGTTTGACTGTAAGAAATTCCTTTTATCGTTAATTTTACTAAACTCATTTGAGGGTTGCTACATTATTGCTTTAACGAACTGTTTAAAGTCCTTTTTTGTTTTATCTTTCTGCGGGCATATCATTTGCAACCGAAAACGGTGCGGTTATTACCGGAAAAAGGTTTGCAAAGAAAGCCTAAAATTTTCGCTTTTAAAAATAAAAAAAACGGGCTTACTAACAAAGATACTAAATCTTTAAATTAGAAAGCCCGTTTAATATATTTGTGTTAAAAATTATGAGTTGTGTGCTTTGAACTCTTTTAATTTTTCAACTAATTTCGGTACTACTTCGAATGCATCTCCTACGATACCGTAGTCGGCCACTTTAAAGAAAGGTGCGTCTGCATCCGGATTGATGACTACTTTTACTTTAGAAGAGTTGATTCCCGCAATGTGCTGGATCGCTCCCGAAATACCAATAGCAATATAAAGGTTGGCAGCAACCGGTTTTCCGGTTTGTCCAACGTGCTCACTGTGAGGTCTCCATCCTAAATCGGAAACTGGTTTTGAACAAGCCGTAGCGGCTCCTAAAACCGCTGCAAGATCTTCTATCATTCCCCAGTTTTCAGGACCTTTTAATCCACGACCTGCAGAAACAACGATCTCAGCATCTGCAATCGTTACTTTTCCGGTTACTTTTTCAACGCTTTCCATTTTTACAGAGAAATCAGCATCGTTTAAGCTTGGTGTGAAATCCTCTTCCGTTAATGAAGAAGCCGATTCGATCAAACCGAATGAGTTTTTAGCCAGACCAACCACTTTTACATCGGTAGTGATTTCAGTAATGTTGAAAGCTTTGTTAGAGAAAGCATTTCTTTTTACGGTAAACGGAGCTGTGCTTTCCGGTAAAGCCACCACATTGGAAGCATACCCTGCATTCAAGCCAACGGCAACAAGAGGTGCTAAGTATAAACTGTCTGTAGTTGAGGATAACACCACTACTTTAGTACCTTCTTTCTGAGCAGCCTGTTTGATAACATCAGCATAAGCTTTTGCGTTGAAAGAAGCCAGTTTGTCGTTTGCTACTTTTAAAACTTTGTCTACTCCATATTTTGATAAAGCAGAAACATCAGCAGCATTTACTGTAACAGCTGTTACTGTTGTTCCCATTTTTTCTGCAACTTTCTTAGCATAAGAAGCTAACTCGAAAGCTACTTTTTTAAATTTTCCTTCTGCTGATTCAGCATATATTAAAATTGACATGATCTTCTTTGTTTAATGTTTAATGAATGAAAAATTAGATAACTTTTGCTTCGTTATGTAAAAGGTTGATTAGTTCGTCGATGTTGTCCGGACTTACTAATTTTACTGCCGATTTAGCAGCAGGTTTTTCAAACTTAACAGCTTTTGTAGTGTTTTCTGCTCCAACCGGCTCAAGAATTGTAAGCGCTTTGGTTCTTGCAGTCATAATTCCTCTCATGTTCGGAATTCTTAAATCTTTCTCTTCAACGATACCTTTTTGTCCGCCTACTACTAACGGTAAGTTAGCGCTAAGGGTTTCTTTTCCACCGTCAATTTCTCTGACTGCTTTTACGCTGGTTCCGTTTACTTCAATACCAATACAGGAATTGATGAAGTCTGAACCAATTAAAGCAGCTAACATTCCCGGAACCATTCCGCCGTTATAGTCTAATGATTCTTTTCCGGCAATTACCAAATCATATCCTCCGTTTTTAACCACTTCGGCCAATTGTTTTGCTACGAAAAAACCATCGGTTGGTACTGCATTCACACGAATTGCTTCGTCAGCACCAATTGCTAAAGCTTTTCTTAAAGTTGCCTCTGCATCCGGTCCGCCTACGTTTACCACCGTTACATTTGCTCCTTGTTGTTCTTTAAACCAAATCGCTCTGGTTAAACCAAATTCGTCATTCGGATTTATTACGAATTGAACACCGTTAGTGTCAAATTCTGAATCGCCATTAACAAAGTTAATTTTTGAAGTAGTATCAGGCACATGACTGATGCAAACTAATATTTTCATTTTATTAAAGTTAAAGTTGATTATTTTTCGAGCAACGAAAGTAATGATTTTATTTCAATAAAAAACTATGCACGCATAATAAATGTCTTTTTTGTAATGAAAATGAGAATAAATTCTTAATAATTTTAAAAAATAATTGAAAATAAATGCTTTTTTGCGAAATCGGGACTTTTTTATACTAACCAAAGAGAATGTTATAATTAAAAGAATGTTGAGGTTAAGTGATTTAAAATTTTTATTTTTGCGAATCAAATAAATAAGGATAAACGAAAATACATGAGAACGATACAGTTTAGAGAAGCGGTTTGCGAAGCTATGAGCGAAGAAATGCGTCGCGATGAATCGATATATTTAATGGGTGAAGAAGTAGCAGAATATAACGGAGCTTACAAAGCTTCCAAAGGTATGCTGGATGAATTCGGTCCGAAAAGAGTTATTGATACACCGATTGCAGAACTTGGTTTTGCCGGTATTGCAGTAGGATCTGCAATGAACGGAAACAGACCGATTGTGGAGTTTATGACTTTTAACTTTTCATTGGTTGGTATTGATCAGATCATTAACAATGCAGCAAAAATGCGTCAGATGTCTGCCGGACAATTCTCAATGCCAATTGTATTTAGAGGGCCAACAGCTTCTGCCGGACAATTAGCAGCAACACACTCTCAGGCTTTTGAGAACTGGTTTGCTAACACACCGGGATTAAAAGTAGTGGTTCCGTCAAATCCTTATGATGCAAAAGGATTATTAAAATCGGCTATCCGTGATAACGATCCGGTAATCTTCATGGAATCCGAACAGATGTATGGTGATAAAGGAGAAGTTCCGGACGGAGAATATACCATTCCGTTAGGTGTTGCCGAAATCAAAAGAGAAGGAACAGATGTAACCATCGTTTCTTTCGGAAAAATTATCAAAGAAGCCTATATCGCTGCCGATGAACTGGCAAAAGAAGGTATTTCCTGCGAGATAATCGATTTAAGAACAGTTCGTCCGATGGACCAGGAAGCTATTCTGAAATCGGTTAAAAAAACAAACCGTCTGGTAGTATTGGAAGAAGCATGGCCTTTTGGAAGTGTGGCTTCAGAAATTACATACATGGTTCAGGAAAGAGCTTTTGATTATTTAGATGCACCTATCCAGAGAATCACTACTGCCGATACACCGGCACCGTATTCGCCGGTTCTTTTAAAAGAATGGTTGCCAAATGCAGGTGATGTTGTAAAAGCTGTGAAGAAAGTTACTTATAAATAAGAAAATATCATTTATATTTGGAGCTTCATCTGTGTCATGCAGATGAAGCTTTTTTTTTAGCTTATGAAGAAAATTTATTACGCAACACTTTTGCTCTTTTTGTTTTCCATAGGAATTAAGGCACAGACAAAAGTTAGTGGAACGGTATACGACGAATTAAATGAACCCATGCCTTTTGCAAGTGTTTATTTCAAGGGAACCACTATAGGAGTTACAACAAACGAGAACGGTAAATTTACGCTGGCATCAGAAAACAATCAAAAAATTCTGGTAGTCTCCTTCGTAGGCTATACCAATCAGGAAGTAGTGCTGAAAAACCCGGTTACGGAAAATTTAAAAGTCAAACTAACCACCGGAGAAGAACTTCAGGAAGTGTTGATCGTTAGTAAGCCTAAAAAACACTTGTCTAAAAAAGAAAATCCTGCTTATAGAATTCTACAGGGCATCTGGGCCAATAAAAAGAAAAACGGATTGAAGCTTGCCAAATCCTACGACTATAAACGCTATTCGTCTGTTAGTCTGGGGCTGAGTAATCTGGACAGCGTGTTCCTGCGCAAAATTGTAGGCAGCGGATACGACTCGGTAGCCGAAATTGTAAAAGAAGACAAACGCCAGGATAAATTTGTCATTCCGATCTATATGAAAGAAACAAACGAACATATATACGGAGATACAGCATTAGACAAAGAAAGAATTGACATGGAAGGGGAGCGCAGTACCGGACTGAACCAGCGGGGATTTATCTTTGACAGGGTCAGCAATACCTTTACCACTATTGATGTTTATGCAGACGATATCCAGATCCTGAATAAAGCATTTATCAGCCCGATTTCCACCCGGGGATACGGTGTATATGAATACCTGTTGAAAGACAGTATCATGGAAGGAGAGAAAAAGATCTATACGATTTACTTCTTCCCGAGACAATCGGAAGACCTGGTTTTTGAAGGAAACTTTAAAGTGACCGATAAAACGTTTGCGCTGACCGAAATCTCCATGCGTACCAATAAAAACATCAACCTGAGTTTGGTGCGTAATCTTTATTTCGAAAAATATTTTGAAACATTAAACGATACCATGTACCTGCCAACGCGGGATTATTATGAAGGGGACTTCACGTTGTTTACCAAAAACGACGATGAAAAAGGATTTTATGTGAAGAAGAATTTAGTGTACAACGATTATATTCTTAACGAACCTAAGCAGCCTTCATTTTACGATGAAAAAATCATCCAGGTGAGAGGAGACCAGTTTGAGCAAAGTGATGCCTACTGGAAATCACTGAAAGCAACGGAACTCAAAACCGATGAAACCCGGAAAGTTATTGAAGACCTGAAATCCAATAAAAAGGTAAAAGGCGTAACCGATATTATTACCGTTCTGTCAACAGGCTATGTGGGCGTTTTTGATGGTATCCAGGCCGGATTTTTATGGCAGCTGATTTCCAACAACAACGTGGAAGGACTGCGTCTTCGCGCCGGTTTCAGAACCTATAAAACAGATAACGACCGGTTCCGCGCAATGGTTTACGGCGCATACGGAACAAAAGATGAAAAATTCAAATATGGTGCGGAAGCAAAATACCTGCTGAGCTTTAAACCGAGAATTGTAGTAGGAGCATCCCATCTGGACGATAACCTGCAATTGGGCGGAAGACTGATTGAAACCGATGAATTGCTGCCGAAAAACCTGAACACCAATGTGATTATCGGGCGGGGAGAAAACTATTTCCTGTCGAGAGTAATGCGAACGTCGGTGAATTTTGACTTTGCTTTTAGCAATAACCTGCACATTAACGTATCTACCGTTCGTCAAAGAATAAAAGCAGCCGATCCGGAACATTTTTCTATTGATTACTTGGCACCGGATACCGGACTGATCCGAAACGAACTGACCGATGTGACCAGTAATATTTCCCTGATTTACACGCCAACCCGTTATGTGTACGGTTTTGGAGTAGACCAGAAAATAGGAACAACCTTATATCCGACCATTGTTTTAAAATACATCCGCGGTAATAAAGGTGTTTTTGGAGGCGACTTCGATTATAATAAAATCCAGCTATCGCTGAACAAACCTATATTCCTGAGTAATTTCGGAATCCTGAGAACCAATTTCGAATTCGGAAAAGTATTTGACCCGGTTCCACTACCGTTGCTTAATCCTATTTCGGCCGATCAGACCTTTTCGGTAGTACCGAACTCTTTCTCGTTGCTGAACTATTATGATTTTGTAACCGATACCTATTTCACAGCTCATTTTGAACACCACTTCAACGGATTTATCCTGAACAGGATTCCGTTGATAAAGAAACTAAAATGGAGAAGTTTACTGTTGTACCGGTTTGCATACGGAAGTATTTCCCAGAAAAATATCGACATGAACCGTTCTTTTATTCAATATGCGGCACCGTCCAATAAAGTGTACAGCGAATATGGTTTCGGGATTGAAAATATCGGATATGGTAATTTCAGACCTTTTAGAGTCGATTTTATCTGGAGAACAGATTTTACCAACGTAAACGGGAAAGAATCACCAGGTTTTGGCGTAAGATTCGGATTTTTCCCTGAATTTTAACAAAAACATCCGGTAAAGCTTTTCAAAAGCAGACTATTATGTGTAATTAAACTTGTAAAAAATCAATTTTATTTTACCTTTGCAGTCGCTAAATTTAGAACTAAAAGTAAAAATGAGTACAGCAAATATTGAATCATTCGATGCACTTATCGAAATCCCAAGAGGAAGCAGAAATAAATACGAATACGATTTTGAACAAAAAAGAATCCGTTTTGACAGAATGTTATATTCTGCAATGTTCTACCCGGCAGATTACGGATTTATTCCGGAAACTTTAGCTTTAGACGGAGATCCTCTGGATGTTTTAGTATTGTTTA
Organism: Flavobacterium inviolabile; assembly: GCF_013389455.1. Taxonomy (NCBI): domain Bacteria; kingdom Pseudomonadati; phylum Bacteroidota; class Flavobacteriia; order Flavobacteriales; family Flavobacteriaceae; genus Flavobacterium; species Flavobacterium inviolabile. The sequence continues at coordinate 1,389,236 of NZ_CP058278.1, forward strand.
CAGAGCCATCTATCCCGGGATGTTTGGTGGAAGTGAAACCAATCGCTGTTTTCAAAATGGCCGATGACAAAGGACCGGACGAAAAGATCGTTTGTGTACCGGTTTCTGATCCGATCATGAATAAATTAAAAGATATTTCAGATATCAATGTTCATACAATCCAGGAAATAGAACATTTCTTTGCAGTATACAAAGACCTTGAAAACAAAAAAGTTGATGTACAGGGCTGGGGAGACGTTAACGAGGCAGTAGCCATGATTGACGAATGTTCGAAACGTTTTCAGGCATTAGACCAGGCCAAAAAAGATAGCTACTCTATCAAATTATAATTTCAGAAAGCCTCATAATTTTATGAGGCTTTTTTTGTAGTTTTAAATATTCTTAACAAAAACTACAAACACAACTCAAAATGTTTAAGCAATTAACATTTCTGTTTTTACTGCTGGCCAATAGTATATTCGCTCAGGAACTGCTGCCGCTGATTCCGCAGCCCAAAGAAATCAAAAAAGAAACCGGAAATTTTGAACTGAGTGCCGGAACCTTATTACTGCTCCCGGATAGCGCTTTTCAAAATGAAGCCGATTTGTTCAATCAGGCATTACAATCCGGTTACGGCTGGGAACTTCCGGTTGTTAGCAACAGTAAAAGTCCGTTAAACACCCTAACAATCGTCAAAGACACCGATGCCGCTTCGGCTCCGGAAAGCTATTCGCTGGAAATCACAAGTGCACAGATCCGGATTAAAGCAAAAGAAAATAAAGGCGTTTTTTATGCGCTGCAAACCATATTGCAATTATTACCGGTAGCCGCAAAAGACACGATTAGCATTCCGTGTGTGACAATAAAAGACGAACCGAAATACTCCTGGAGAGGAATGCACCTGGATACCGGGCGCCATTTCTTTACAAAAGACTTCATTAAAAAATACATCGACTATCTGGCCATGTACAAGATGAATACCTTTCACTGGCACTTAACGGAAGACCAGGGATGGCGTATTGAAATTAAAAAATACCCGAGGTTAACAGAAATCGGAGCCTGGCGGAAAGGCTCCATGGTAGGACATTATAACGACCAGCGGTTTGATAACGAACGGTACGGCGGATTCTATACGCAGGAAGATATTAAAGAAATCGTAGCCTATGCCCAAAAACGGCATATCACCATTGTTCCCGAAATAGAAATGCCGGGACATTCGCAGGCAGCTCTGGCAGCCTATCCGGAACTTTCCTGTACCGGAGGACCTTTTGAAGTCGCCACACAGTGGGGCGTTTTGGATGAGGTGTACTGTCCGAAAGAAACCACTTTCGAATTTCTCGAAAATGTACTTTCGGAAGTCGTGGCTTTATTTCCTTCCGAATATATCCATATCGGTGGCGATGAGTGCCCTAAGATAAGATGGAAAAACTGTCCGCATTGTCAGGCACTGATCCAAAAAGAAAACCTCAAAGACGAACACGAACTGCAAAGCTATTTTATCCGGCGGATAGAACAATTCTTGAATACCAAAGGAAAAAAGATTATCGGCTGGGATGAAATTCTGGAAGGCGGACTGGCGCCGAATGCCGCCGTAATGAGCTGGAGAGGAACCGAAGGCGGAATCGCCGCCGCCCGGCAGAAACACTTTGCGGTAATGACTCCCGGAGCCTACTGCTATTTCGACCATTACCAGGGAGAACCCAAAAACGAACCGGTGGCTATTGGCGGTTATACCACAGTAGAAAAAGTATATTCGTTCAATCCCACTCCGGAAGTGCTCACTCCGGAAGAAGCAAAATATATTTTAGGAGCACAGGGAAATCTCTGGACAGAATATATCAAAACTCCGGAGCAGGCAACATATATGATTATGCCCAGAATGCAGGCACTTGCCGAAGTGGTCTGGGGAACGTCGCAGCCCGGCAAATACAATAACTTCCAAAAACGCCTGCTGCAGCATTTTGCGGTATTGGACAAAAAAGGAATCCGTTACAGTAAAGCCCTGTTTGAAATCACGTCAAAAGTAAGCCCGTCCGACAATAAAAAAGGCGTATTGTTCTGGCTCAGATCGGCACAGGATAATAAAGGCATCCATTATACGACAAACGGTACACCGCCAACAGCAAAAGCGCCGGCGTATTCAAAACCGATTCCCATTACCCGAAACACGGTTGTAAAAGCGGCCTATTTTGAAAACGGAACACAAAAAAGCGCCGTTATCGAACAGGCTTTTTACAGGACACAATCGACCGGTAAAAAAATAACATTGGTCAGCCAGCCTCATGAAAATTACGGCATAGGCGGAGCCTTTACATTAGTAGACGGAATGAGGGGAAACATGGAAAAGTACGGCAGGGACTGGATTGGTTTCTGGGGGAAAGACCTCGAAGCGACTATTGATCTGGGCAAAAAAACGAAACTGACCAAAGTCACGCTGGATGTTTTGGCAAACGAAGGAAGCTGGATTTATTATCCTGAAAAAGTAAGGGTACTGCTTTCCGAAAACGGAAAAGACTTTAAGCAGGTGAAAGTACTTTCGGCTGCGGAAATTAGCAGTTTAAAAGGAATAATTGCCATGAATATCGGCAAACAACAGGCAAGATTTGTCAAAGTCATTGCCAGGAATGCCGGAAAAATACCCGATGGGAAAGCCGGAGCCGGAGCCGATTCATGGTTGTTTGTTGACGAAATAATGATAGAATAATGGGAAACAGAAGAAACTTTATAAAAACTACGGCAATGGCATCGGTAGCTGTTGCGTTACAATCCTTTAAAGCGCAGAAAACGGCAGACAGTATTCCGGCAGCCGGAAAAGTTAAAAAACCGATCGTGCTTTCCACCTGGCGATTTGGTATTGCTGCCAATGAAGCTGCCTGGGAAGTGCTTAAGAATAACGGCAGGGCTCTGGATGCGGTAGAAGCCGGGGTGAAAGTACCCGAAGGCGACCCAAACGAACGAAGTGTAGGCTATGGCGGACGACCGGACAGGGACGGACGCGTAACCCTGGATGCCTGTATCATGGATGAATTTTCCAATATCGGTTCTGTTGCCTGCCTGGAACATATTAAACATCCCATATCGGTAGCCAGAGCCGTTATGGAAAAAACACCACACGTCATGCTGGTAGGTGAAGGTGCTTTGCAATTTGCCCTTTTACAGGGATATAAAAAAGAAAACCTGCTGGTGGAGGCATCCGAAAAAGAATGGAGGGAATGGCTGAAAACCAGTAACTATAAACCCGTTGCCAATATTGAAAATCACGATACTATTGGAATGATTGCCCTTGACGGGGCCGGTAACCTGTCCGGTGCCTGTACAACAAGCGGTATGGCATTTAAAATGCATGGTAGGGTGGGTGATTCACCTATCATCGGAGCCGGATTGTATGTAGACAATGAAATAGGTGCTGCCACAGCCACCGGTCACGGTGAAGAAGTGATCCGGATTGCCGGCTGTCATCTGGTTGTCGAACTGATGCGGCAGGGAAGATCGCCGCAACAGGCCTGCGAAGAAGCAGTGTCCAGAATTGTAAAACTAACCAAAAACAGAAATAAGGACCTGAAAGATATCCAGGTCGGGTTTATTGCGCTGAACAAAAAAGGAGAACACGGAGCTTATTGTGTTCAGGGCGGATTTAACTATGCGAAATATGATAATTCCGGAAACCGCTTAATTGATGCGGATTATTTTTTTAAGTAAATGAGAAAATTAGAAATAGCCTGTTTTAATCCGGAATCGGCCGTGATTGCACAACAAGGCGGAGCAGACAGGGTAGAACTCTGCGATACGATACAGGAAGGCGGAACCACGCCGGCCTATGCCATAACGGAACAGGCAAGAACAGCACTGGCAATCGATCTTTTTGTGATGATTCGTCCGCGGGGCGGAAACTTTGTCTATTCCGAAACGGAGCTGGAACAGATGCGGTCGGATATCCGCCAATTTAAAAAAATGGGCGTTAACGGATTTGTATTTGGTGTCTTAACGGATAACAATGCCATCGATATCGCGATTAATACCGAACTGGTAACTTTGGCAAGTCCGTTACCTTGCACGTTTCATCGCGCTTTTGATGAAGTTCCGGATGTATCCCGGGCTTTGGAAGAAGTGATCGAATGCGGATTTCAGACGGTTTTAACTTCTGGCGGCGCCAAAAATGTAACGGAAGGCAGCAATACCTTATCCGGATTGGTTACCCGGGCAGCAAACCGTATTGTGATCATGCCCGGCGGCGGACTGCGTTCCACGAATATCCGGTCGCTTATGGAAACGACCAAAGCGGCTTATTACCACTCCTCGGCAATTACCGATGCAACGGCTGTTGCCAGTATTGATGAGGTTGTGGCGCTCAAAAAAAACCTGCAATAATGGGAAAGATCGTGTTTCGATGCCTGATCGTTTTACTGCCATTCCTGCTGCAGGCCCAGGTTTTGGAAAAAGACTTAAGTCACGAAAAATGGGTTTTTAAAAAAAAGGGAACAACCAGCTGGTTAACAGCTAAAGTACCGGGAACGGTCCACACGGATTTACGAGAAAACGGCGTGATACCGGAACCCTTTTTTGCAGATAATGAAAAAAAGTTACAGTGGATTGAAAACGAAGACTGGGAGTGTCAAACCACTTTTACACTCACAAAAGAAGAAATAGCACAGGAAAATGTTGAATTGCAATTTGACGGACTGGACACCTATGCCAAAGTTTATTTAAACGACAAGCTCATACTGGAAGCGAATAATATGTTCCGGACATGGAAAGTCGCAGTCAGTAAGGAACTGAAAGCCGGAACGAATACGCTGTATATCCTGTTTGAATCGGCTGTTAAAAAAGGAAAATCGGAAGCCTCAAAATTACCCTATATCTTACCCGGAGATGAAAAAGTGTTCACCCGGAAAGCCCAATACCAGTATGGATGGGATTGGGGACCGCGCCTGGTTACCGCCGGAATCTGGAAGCCTGTAACCCTCCGGTTCTGGAATACCGGAAAGATCAATACCATCCGGTATGCCCAAAAAATATTGCAGGAGGATAAGGCGCTTTTAGCGTTTACCGTTACGGTTGACAGCCGGAAAACCGGAACCTTTTATTTGACAATCAACGAGCGGCAGACAAAAGTCCGTTTGAAGAAAGGCAGCAATACTATAGAAATGGAATATCCTATAGAAAACCCTAAAAGATGGTGGACAAACGGTTTGGGCGAAGCACATCTGTATCCTTTTTCGGTAAGCCTGGCAGATCATAAAAAGAAAACCCTTGCAACAAAATCTTTGCAGATCGGTTTGCGAACGGTTGAGCTGGTTCAGGAAAAAGATGATAAAGGAAAAAGTTTTTACTTTAAACTAAACGGCGTTCCTGTTTTTATGAAGGGTGCCAATTATATCCCGGTAAACAGCTTCCTGCCGCAAGCCGGCAAAAAAAGTTATGACAACATTGTAAAAGATGCAAAAGAAGCAAACATGAACATGCTCCGCGTTTGGGGCGGCGGGGTGTATGCCGATGACGCTTTTTATGATGCCTGTGATCAAAACGGGATACTGGTCTGGCAGGATTTTATGTTTGCCTGTGCGATGTATCCCGGTGATGCTTCGTTTTTGGATAATGTAAAAAAAGAAACAATCGACAACGTGAACCGGTTGCAGCATCATGCTTCGATTGCACTATGGTGCGGGAACAACGAAAATGATGAAGGCTGGCAAAACTGGGGCTGGCAAAAACAATATCAATATACCGCTGCGGATTCCACAAAAATCCGGAACGACTATAAAAAACTGTTTCACGAAGTCATACCGCAAACGCTGGACAGCCTGTTGGGTAAAGAGAAAAACATTTACTGGCCGTCTTCGCCTTCCATTGGGTGGGGGAAAGAACAAAGCCTGCGTGAAGGCGATTCCCATTATTGGGGTGTTTGGTGGGGAATGGAACCGTTTGAAATATACAAAGACAAAGTTGGCCGGTTCATGTCGGAATACGGATTCCAATCCATGCCCGATCGGAGTACTTTTAAAGCAATAGCGAATCCAGACGACCGGAACCTGGAATCGGAAGCTGTGAAAAACCATCAGAAACATCCAACGGGTTATCAAACGATAAAAACCTATATGGCGCGTGATTTTGTCGTTCCGGATGCATTTGAGGATTATATATACGTTTCGCAATTGCTGCAGGCAGAAGGCATGAAAACAGCTATAGAGGCACATCGCAGGGCAAAGCCGTATTGTATGGGAACTTTGTACTGGCAGTTCAACGACTGCTGGCCGGTGACCTCGTGGAGTTCCGTTGACTTTAACGGGAACTGGAAAGCACTGCACTATCAGGTACAAAAGAGTTTTGAGAACATAATCCTGTCGGTAAACAAAGAAGCAGATGATTATGCGGTTTTTATTGTCAGCGATTTGCTGACTCCGCAACAGGGAACGCTGGAAATGGAACTGCTGGATTTTAAAGGCAGGGTGCTGTTTCAGGAAAAACAGGCAGTAACATTTGCTGGAAACAGCAGTGCAAAACAGGCTGTGCTGAATGCCAAGACCCTGGCGCGTTACAATACTAAAGAAATAGTCTTGTCCGTCCGGTTGCAGCTTCAGGATGGCAGTATAAAAAATGCCTTGTACTATTTTGAGAAAAACAAGGATTTGCTGTTGCCGAAACCTACTATTACCATTCAGAAAAAGGATGCCGGAACACTCGAAATTACTACCGATGTTTTGGCGAAAAATATTCAGCTGTCGGCAGAGGGAACCCATTTTAGTGATAACTACTTTGACCTGTTACCCCAAGAAAAACGACTTATAAAAATGACGGGTGAAGGAAAGCTGCCAGACTGCAAAAACCTTTACGAAGTACAGTCTAAAAAATAATAGTAAATACTTTTTGTTGAATATCAATGTTGTTTCGTTGTATTCATTATAAATATGCTTTAAGTGCTTTTTCTAATGAGTTTTTATTCAGATCAATTAGTTAGACATAAAAAATAGCTGCTAACTTTTAGGATAAACCAAGAGATATAATCTTGGATAAAGCTAAACCTGTGAGTTCCTGATTTTAAGTGTTGAAAGAACGGTTTGCTTTCTGGCGGTTTGCAGGAACGGGGCAAACTGCCTGAAAATTACGGCTGTTTCGTCAAAATGTATTTTCCAATAGGTACACTTTCGTATCCTGCGGGTATTGGCGGAAGTTCGTCGGTATATACGTATGTTTCCGGCTTTAACCCCAGTTTCAGCTTTTCTGTGCCATTTTCTGTATAATATGATAAACTCATTCGTGCTCCCAAATACTCAACTACAGGGTCCTTAAATATTCCTATTACTACTTTACGCTGTCCCGGTAAGCATTCGTCACATCTCCTGATAATTGTAGCATAAATATTATTTGCCCCGTAGGTTGTTGCATTTTGTTCAAGACTGTTAAGCGTATTGGTCTGCTGTGTTCCATTGTAGACAAATGAATATTCACCTACCAGTATATCGGTCATATAATCCCCGTAAGGAACAGTCACTTGATTTTTCTTCTTTAGTACTATGGTTAATGAAGTGGTTCCATCGCTATATTTCCATGTCCCCTGAAATTTATTCAGATCATTGTCAATGTCTTTATAATATCCCCCGGTGATCGCATCGGAAGAAAGATATAGCGGATATTGATTTTGAGAATAACTTACAATGGTATTGATGAGAAGTACTATTATTACAAGTGTTTTTTTCATGTTTTAGAATTTTATTGGTTACATGGTATACTTGTTACCTCGTTTGGAGTATTCAGGTCTATTATTACCTTAGACCAGTTCGGATTTGCGCCGTAAAGATCATTATTGCCGGCTTGATAAATAGCGATATCCAGATTGTATTTATCGTTTGCAACCCAGACTATCAACGTTTATAACCAGGTTCTCGAAATAGGCTGGACTATTATGCTCCCTTGTTATTTTAAAGGTGTAGGAAGTCCTGTTGTCAGCCTCTATTACCTTTGCACCATGTGGCACAATAGTAAAACCATACTGGGCTTCCATCATTGTGCGGGATTTTTCCTTAGTGGTGTAAATTTTATTGTAGGCAGCCATAAACTTACGCTCACCAAGTAGTTCATCCAGAGAGGCTTCCCTGATTTTGATCTTTGCTGTATAGTTTTCCCTGCGGACTACTTCCTCGTTCAGCTCGCAGCCTGCCAGCAGCACCAGGGTCATAAAAAGCCATATTTTAAAAACAGTTTTCATAAATTGTTATAAAAATGTGTTTGCAAATATTACTCCCTGAAAAACAAAACAATTACGGAAAACCCGTAATTAAGGTATTTTGTACCCAAAATGAGTATAAATGCGTAGTAAAACCTTTTACTTTTCTTACAACAGGTATCACGAATACTTAAAATAGTATAGACTAACAGGTTAGCGGCTTCAGAGTCAAACCGTATCGCGATGGGGATAATGGTTTGTAATACAGAAAAACACCGTGCTATTGATGGTGTCACCCCTTTTCGGTCAAATGTTCCGGTAGGGGGTTGAGGTATGGTAGTAAAAGTTTCTTTTCATCCGCGACAGAACGGGTATAAAATGATGCACCAAATGTAAAAGTATGTAGGTGTGTTATATCACCTAAAAAGAAAAACGATTGTAAATCACTTATTTACAATCGTTTTTGGTTGTTTTGATGTATTTGTGTAAACTTTTATTCTAAAATAAACCGTTGATTTCGGCATCAATTCGGTTGATGATGTTTCCAAGATCTTCCGGATTGTCTACAAAATTGATATTGTCTACATCGATGATCAGCAATTTTCCTTTGGTATACGTTTGGATCCAGGCTTCATAACGCTCGTTTAACCGGCTTAAATAATCAATAGAAATGGTGTTTTCATATTCACGTCCTCTTTTATGGATCTGGTTAACCAGGTTCGGAATGGAACTGCGCAGATAGATCAATAGATCCGGCGGAGCGACCAAACCTTCCATTAATTCGAAAAGAGACGTATAATTGCTGAAATCACGATTTGTCATTAATCCCATAGCATGAAGATTGGGTGCAAAAATATGTGCATCTTCATATATGGTTCTGTCCTGTATGATTTTTTTACCGCTTTCGCGAATTTGTAAAACCTGGCGGAAACGACTGTTTAAGAAATAAATCTGAAGGTTAAAAGACCAACGATCCATTTGGTGGTAAAAATCGTCCAGATAAGGATTGTCAACCACATCTTCAAAATGGGGTTCCCATTTGAAATGTTTTGCTAAAAGTCGGGTTAATGTTGTTTTTCCGGCGCCAATGTTTCCTGCTACAGCTATATGCATTATGGTAATATGATTTTATAATTCTTGATTTCGTTATCGGTAAAAATAGATAAAATTTGCTCTTTATAATAAAAACTTTCAATGCTTTTTTCCAGTATCGGAACAATTTGAGCCGTTTGATTTTCTAAATTATAAAGGGACAACAGATTGCCTTTTTTTAATAAAACCTGAGAAGTGCTGATAAATTGTATCGCATCGGCTTCCGGTGCTTTTCCCAGGAAGCTGATCTTTCCGAAAATATTGGAAACATAACAGTTCTGATTCCCGTCTATCCAGTAAAAATAATTGTAATCCGACTGGTATTGTACCGGAGTGTCTTTTATGGGCGATGAAACAGCGCTAAAGGTATTTTTGTAAATATCGTACAAACCCAGTTTCTGGGAATTCTGGTCAAACAGCCACAACCGGTTTTGCGATGCCAGGCTCACGGCTGTAGGAAAAAGCTCCGGGTTGCTTTCTGAAAAATTTATTTTTGTGGTTTCATTTAACTGGTTGTCCAGCAATACGGCAGCATTAAAAGATTTATAATACAAAACGATCTGCAAGGGACTCTGTAAATCTACCTGTTTGATTCGTCCGAAAGTCAGGTTGCGGTACTGAAACTTTTGCGTCGCATTGCTCTTCCGGAATTCGTTATCTTTGATGGTATAGGAAAAGCCAAAAGGATCTTTCCCTACAAAAACAGCTCCTTCGGTATTGTCACTGGCAATAAAAACTGCGTCAATGCTTTTTTGCTGGGCAAAAGCAAGGGAACAACAGGATAAAAAAAGATAGAGGAGTATTTGCTGCATAATGCTGCAAATTACGAATAAACCTTTTATGATATAAAAAGTCCAATACAAAAATAATTTTTGATTGTAACAAAATCAAGGCTGAGAAGTCTTATGAGATAAACAAACCAGACAATAACATTATGAAAAAGAAAATAGTAACCGCGATTGCAGTATTCGGCTTTGCCATCACGTCGTTTGCCCAGAATTTTCAGGGAATGGCGGTTTATGAATCCAAAACAACAATATCCGATTTCAAAATGGAGGGAAGGGACATCACGCCCGAAATGCAGAAAATGATCCAGGAGCGAATGAAAAAAATGCTGGAAAAAACATTTGCCCTGAATTTTGACCGTTCCACTTCAATCTATAAAGAAGAAGAAAAACTGGATGCACCCGGACAACAGGGACCAGGCTCCCGAATGATGAACTCGATGATGGGAAGCGGTGGTACTTTCTTTAAAAATGTAAAAGAGAAAAGTTATACTGTTGATAAAGAATTTATGGGAAAAGAATTCTTAATTGTGGACAGCTTACCCAAACTGAACTGGAAACTGGAAAGTGAAACCAAAAAAATCGGGGACTATAACTGTTTTAAGGCAACAGCTGTAAAGCCGGTCAGCCAGTCTGATTTCCGAAACTTCAGAAGAAAAAAAGAGGACACGAAGAGCGATGAGGCTAAAAAAGAGAAAACAACAAACTTTATGGAAGATTTCGAAATGCCGAAAGAAGTAACCATAACGGCCTGGTACACTCCGGATGTTCCGGTTAACCAGGGACCGGAAAGTTACTGGGGATTACCGGGACTGATTTTGGAAGTAAATGACGGTAAAACGGTAATTGTTTGCTCTAAGGTTGTGTTGAATGCAAAAGATAAAGTGGAAATAAAAGCCTCTAAAAACGGTAAAGTCGTAAAACAAAAAGAATACGACGATATTGTAGTGAAAAAAATGGAAGAGATGCGGGAAATGTCCAAAGGACAACAGGGCGGAAACAGAATGCAGATGCGAATGGGCCGATAGTTTTCAGTACTATATATGACCAAACCGGTTTCTCCTGATTGTAATAATCATACGGGAAACCGGTTTTTTTAATTATAATAATACGGATGCAGAAAAGAACGCTTAACAGATCAGTTTATAACCTCTTCCACGAATGTTAATGATCTGGATGCTGCTGTCCAGTGCCAGTTTTTTTCGCAATTTTGAAATAAACACATCCATACTTCTGCCGTTAAAAAAATCATCTTTACCCCATATCTTATTTAAGGCAAACGACTTGTCTACAATTTCATTTTTGTTTTCCAGCAACAGTCTTAAAACCAAAGCTTCCCGGTGGGTTAAATAAAAAACCAGTGCCTGGTGCTCTAAAGTCTGCTTGTTGTAATTAAAACGATAACGGCCAATATTCAGCTGTTCTTCCGGATTGCTTTTGCCGGTCCGGCCTAACAGGGCATGGATTCTGACGATTAATTCCTCCATACTAAAAGGCTTTTTCAGATAATCGTTGCCGCCATATTGAAAACCGTCCACCACATCCTGAACCTGCGATTTCGCACTTAAAAAAATAATCGGAATTGTCTTGTCTGTTTTCCGGATTTCCTGGGCGAGCGTAAAGCCGTCTTTTTTCGGCATCATTATATCCAGAACGATTGCATCCGGTTTTTCATGTATAAAATGAGCCAAAGCCTCTACACCGTTTAGACAGTGCGTTACTTTAAAATCCCGGGTTTCCAGGCTTTCTTTGATAATCAGGCCCAGAGTGGCTTCATCTTCTGCCAGTAAAATAGTCACCTTGCTACTCATGAGGAATGAAAATTTTAAAAGTTGTCTGTGTTTCTGCGATGAGGTCTATTTTGCCACCGTGTTTTTCGACAATGTTTTTACAATAATACAAACCGATGCCAAATCCTTTTTCGTCATGCTGATTGTTTTTGGGTACCCTGTAAAACTTCTCAAATATTTTCTGACGGTGGATCTTGTCAATGCCTTTCCCGTTATCCGAAACGGCAATCTCCACACCGGCATCCGTTTTTTGCAGGGTAACGGTAATGCAGTCGCCGCCGTATTTCAGGGCATTGTCGATGAGGTTAGAAATGACATTTTCAAAATGAAACGTATCTGCAAAAATAATCACGGGTGTATCCGGACTGTGGAATACAATTGCTTTATCGGTATTGATCCGGAACTTGTCAATAGCGGTGTTTATCAGTCCGATAAGCGCAACCGGTTCTTTTTGCAGCCTTAGCTGGTCGCTTTCTAAAATAGAGGTTTCCAGTATTTTCTCTACAATAAGGTTCAGTTTGGACAAATGTTGATTGGAAATTTCGAGGTACTTCTTTGTTTTTTCGGGTTCATTGTCCGAATTGAACTTTTCAATACCTTCCAGAGCACTGTTCACAACCGCTATAGGCGTTTTAAGCTCATGGGAAACATTACTGATAAAATCGTTTTTAATGATCGCAAGCTGTTTCTGTTTGCGGATAATATGCAGCAAATAAAAAAGACAGAAAATAATACTCAGCGATAACACCAGCGATAACATAATGCCCAGCATACCTTCCTGTAAGGCCGGGTAAAATATATCCGGAAAAAACAGCTCGATATTGCTGTTCTGAGGCAGGAAGGAAGACTTGGAACGCGTGGAGAAAAGGTACTTTTTGTCTTCCGGATTATGGTATTGCGAAACGGTATTGAAATGCACTTTATAAAGCAAGGCATAATCAAAATCAAGGTTTTTCCGGGCAAACTCTTTATCGATGTATTGGGCGATTTTTTTTAGATCAACGCTGTCCTGCCGCACCGAGATCACAATCTTTTCGGCTAAAACCCGGACATCTTTAATATTGTCCGGTTTGGGAAGTCCGGCTTCGTTGGAAATGAAAATAGTGGTCGCTTTTTTCCGTTTTGGTGCGGTGGAATCCGTATGAATTTCGGTATGGTAAAATTTAATGTTTTTGGCATCGCGCTGTAATTTCGAATGGATCGGCATTGGAAGTGCCACATCTTTGCCGGTAGTCGAATAAATAATATTGGACTTTGCCTTGTCATTGTAATAATTGTCGATACTGCTGTCTAAAGCACTTTGGGCAGCAAGGATAATACGCTGCTTATTGGTGTCATAATTATTGATATTCCAATATATCTGAATGATTACAGTAATCAGGACCACTGTAACTGCAATCAGAAGCATACCGTTATGACGAAAAAAGGATTTCATAAATCAAATGTAAGAACTGTTCTTCTACTTTTTTCACCGTTAACACACGTTAACACTAATTACAATCCGGTTAAAACTCGCTTTGTTAGTTTTGATTACTCTTTACAGCGTAAAAGAAATAACTAACATAATAAAAATAATCATGATTCGAATTAGTATTATCATTGTAGGATTATTGTTGTTGAGCATCGGGAAAATCTTTGCTCAGGACTATAGCGGTATAGCGGTTTATGAAACCAAAATGACTGCCCCGAAAATAACATTTTCCGGAAGCGGAATAACCCCGGAAATTGAAAAAAGCCTGGAAGAAAAGGTTAAAAAGAATTTTGAAAAAACCTATACCCTCTCTTTTGACAAGTCGGCGTCACTATATGAAGAAGAAGAAAGACTGAAATCGCCTTTGAGCAGCAGTGGCGGCAGCGGCATGCAGATCACGGTTGGCGGCAGCGGCAAAAAATATAAAAACATAAAAGAGAAAAGATATGCACTGGCAACGGAAATAATGGGCAAAGAATTCCTGATTAAAGACTCCCTGCCTAAACTGAACTGGAAACTGGAAAATGAAACCCGGAAAATCGGCGATTATACCTGTTATAAGGCAACCCTGGTGCGGAAAGTGGAAAAATCCGGTTTTAAAGACAAGGAAAGTTCCGGGAAAGCAAAAACGACTTCCCTGTTAAAAGACCTCGAAACACCCGATTCGGAAACGATAACAGCCTGGTATGCACCGGAAATACCGATTAGCCAGGGACCGGATGATTACTGGGGATTGCCGGGTTTAATACTGGAAATAAACGAAAAGAAAAGTGTTATTCTCTGCTCTAAAATTGTTTTAAACCCTAAAGAAAAAAAAGAGGTGAAAGAACCTAAAAACGGTAAGGTGGTAACCCAGAAAGAATATGACGCAATATTGGAGAAAAAAATGGAAGAACAGCTGGAATCGTTCCAAAACAGTAAAGGAAAAACGATCATCAGAGTAGGAGGATAAGGCGGGAAAAATATTAATTGCCTGATAATAGCGAATTAAAGTAACAAAAGGAATTTTTTTTCGTCTAAGAGATTGAACCTTATGCGGTTTTTAAAGTCTTATCAGCACGATATCAGAAAAGCGAAAATAAAAATGAGAAAATATTTACATTTAATTGTTTGTTTATTGTCTATTGCCGGTTATGCCCAAAACGTAAAATTTGAAGGCACGATAAAAGATTCCACAGGCGTACCGCTGGAAATGGCGAATATTATGGCGATCAATCAGGAAACCAAAGCCATGGATTCCTATGCGATTACCAATGATGCCGGAAGATTCCAACTGGTGTTAAAAGCCAATACCAGTTATACCATAAAAGCCAGTTATATCGGATTCAATGCTTTTGAAGAAACGGTAAAAACGGGTACAACCGCCATCAGCCGGGCTATTGCGCTGCGGGAAGGTATCGATTTACAGGGCGTGCAGATTGTAAAAGAAATGCCGGTAACGATAAAAGGCGATACGATTGTTTACAATGCCGATTCGTTTAAAAACGGAACAGAACGAAAACTGGAAGATGTGCTGAAAAAATTACCCGGCGTTGAGGTTAATGCCGATGGTGAAATTGAAGTAGAAGGCAAAAAAGTACAGAAGGTCATGGTGGAAGGTAAAGATTTTTTTGACGGTGATACTAAGATTGCGACAAAAAACATTCCTGCCGATGCGCTGGATAAAATCCAGGTATTGCGAAACTATAACGAAGTATCCAACCTGAAAGGATTGGAAAATAATGAAGAAAATGTAGCCTTGAATATCAAGCTGAAAGAAGGGAAGAAAAACTTCTGGTTTGGGGAAATGATGGCGGGAATCGGAGCAGGGCATAAGGAAGACCGGCATATCCTGAATCCGAAACTGTTTTATTACAACCCGAAATACAGCGTGAACGTTATCGGGAACCTGAACAATATCGGGGAACTGCCGCTCACGATGCAGGATTATTTTAAATTCTCGGGCGGGTTCAAGAACATGATGCGAAAAGGAGGAACCAATTTTAACGTGTCTTCGAACGATTTGGGAATATTGGGACTGCGCAACAACAGAGCCAAAGAAATAGACGTTAAATTCGGTGCGGCAAACTTTAGCTATAATCCTTCCAAAGCCTGGACGATTAGCGGCTTTAGTATTTTTTCTGCCAATAAAACCGATCTGGAAACCAATTCGAGAACAGTCAGAACCGATAAACTGCCAGACGGAACATCGGCTACCGTTACCGAAGAGCGCCAGGAACTGACCCGGCAGAAAACCAACCTCGGCATGCTGAAACTGAGCTCAAGCTATGTGCCTTCCGATAAAGTACATTTTGACTATGACGGCTTCTTTAAAATTTCCGATCAGAAAGAATCGAACAGCGTTTTTTCGAGTTTGCTGGATGACATCTATACCAATAAAAAACAAAAACCGTTTTCCATTAATCAGAACCTGAATTACTATTATACGCTGAACAATAAAAACGTATTTGCCTTTGAATTGCAGCATTTGTACCAGGAAGAAGACCCGTTTTATAACGCCAACCTGAAACTACAGCCGTTCCAGTTATCCGGTTACCTTCCGGGACAAAACCGGAATGATGTAACACAGAACCGCTTTGTGAAAACCAATAAAGCAGATGCCAAGTTTGATTACTACTATATGCTGACGCCGAAAAGCAATATTAATGTAACGGTGGGCAATACCTATTCGCATCAGAACTTTAATTCGAATATTTTCCAGATTCTGGACAACGGGAATACCAATAATTTAACCGATCCGCAGAATAATAATGAGGTGAATTACACCTTTAATGATGTGTTTGTAGGATTGCATTATAAGTTCATTACCGGGAAATTTACCTTTAATCCGGGATTCAGCCTGCACAGTTATACGATGAATAACCAACAGCTGAACAGTGAGTTTAAAAATGATTTCGTTAGAGTGTTGCCCGATTTTTATGCCTTGTATCAAATTAAAAAGTCGGAAACCCTAACCTATAATTTCTCATTGGCCAATAACTTTACCGACATTAGTAAAGTAGCCGAAGGATATGTTTTTTCCAATTACAACAGCTTGTTCAGCGGTAACAAAATGCTGGAAAACTCGCTGTCGCAAGTGCATTCCCTGCGTTACTTCAAATACAATATGTTCAATTTCGAAAACATCTTTGCGAACATTACTTATACCCGTCAAACGGATGCCGTAAAATCCAAAGCCTTTTTTGACGGTGTGAACCAGGTATCGTCTTCGGTAAACATGAATTCTGCTTTTGCAGATGAGAGCTTTTCTGCCAGTGCCAATTATGGAAGATCGTTCTGGAGATACTACAAAGCTTCGGTGGGCGGAAACTTTAACTGGAGTAAGAATAACAACATCAGGGTGTTCCAGGGCGGTGTGGAAGAAACCCAGACAACCGATTCGTATACGCAGAATTACAACGTGAAACTGGCAACAAACTTTAAAAGAATCCCGAATATCGAACTAGGATATGGCTTTACTAAAAATGATTTTTTCAGTGATACCTTCTTTGTCGACAGCCCTTCGGTAACGCTGGAATATTATTTCCTGGATGCCTTTTCATTTACTTCCGATTATACTTTTTACCACAACAGGAACAAGGATAATACAATTAACAACGAATATGATTTCCTGAATGCCAGTCTGATCTACCAGAAGAAAGACAGCAAATGGGAATACAAACTGTCGGCAACCAATTTGCTGAATACCACTTCCCTGAACGACAGCAGTTTCAGTCAGTTGGGAGGTTCCAGCAGTTTTTCACAATATATCATACAGCCGAGGTATATTATTTTAAGCCTGAAATATAACTTATAGCAACCCATAAAAAAAGCCTGCATCGAGCAGGCTTTTTTATTTTATAAAAACGTTGGTTACAAACCGAAAGCTTCTTTTATAGTCGCTACGTAATCCAGTTTTTCCCATGTGAACAATTCAACGGTAACTGTTTTCTCTTTTCCGCCCGGAGCGATAAAAGTTTTGGTAACGGTTTCTGGAGTTCTTCCCATGTGTCCGTATGCAGCAGTTTCACTGTAAATAGGGTTTCTTAATTTTAAACGTTGCTCGATAAAATAAGGACGCATATCAAAAATAGCTTCCACTTTTTTAGCGATCTCACCATCGGTTAAGTTTACTTTCGAAGTACCGTAAGTATTGATGTAAATACCCATTGGTTTAGCAACACCAATTGCATAGGATACCTGAACTAAAATCTCATCGGCTACACCGGCAGCCACAAGGTTTTTAGCGATATGACGGGTTGCATAAGCCGCACTACGGTCTACTTTACTCGGATCTTTTCCGGAGAAAGCACCACCACCGTGAGCTCCTTTACCACCATAAGTATCTACGATAATCTTTCTTCCGGTTAATCCGGTATCTCCGTGAGGACCACCAATAACGAATTTTCCGGTTGGATTGATATGATACTGGATCTTATCGTTGAATAAATGAGCATATTGAGGGTTCTGTGCGATAATACGGGGAATTAAAATCTCAATAATATCTTTTTTGATTTTTGCCAACATTGTTTCCTCATCAGCAAAATCATCATGTTGTGTAGAAATTACAATAGCATCGATACGAACCGGTTTGTTATTGTTGTCATATTCTAACGTTACCTGCGATTTTGCATCCGGACGTAAATAGGTGATTTCGTTATTCTCACGACGTAAGGCCGATAATTCCTGAAGTAATTTGTGAGAAAGGTTTAATGCTAATGGCATAAAATCTGCCGTTTCATTTGTAGCATAACCAAACATCATTCCCTGGTCGCCTGCACCTTGCTCTTCTTTGCTGGAACGGTCAACACCCTGGTTAATATCCTGAGATTGCTCGTGAATAGCAGAAAGTACACCACAAGAGTTGGCCTCAAACATGTACTCGCTTTTGGTATAACCGATTTTTTTGATCACTTCACGGGCAATTTGCTGCACATCAAGATAAATCTTCGACTTTACCTCACCGGCAAGAATAACCTGCCCGGTTGTTACTAACGTTTCACAAGCTACTTTCGATTCCGGATCGAAAGCTAAAAAATTATCAATTAAAGCATCAGAAATTTGATCGGCAACCTTATCTGGATGTCCCTCACTAACGGATTCTGACGTAAATAAATAAGCCATAAAATTAGATTTTTAATAATTAAGCGAGGAAAAAATATTGCAGGTAATGCCTAAAGAAGTATGTACTGCTTTAGCATTTTTTAGTACCAAAAACGAAATCTGGTAATAGAGGTTGCAATCAGTTCAAATTTTTCCTCTGAAATTTGTTGCAAATGTATGAAAGAGTTTTTTAAACTAAATAAAAAATAACAAAAAAAAATAACAAGAAGAGCAGTAGTTGTGAAAAAGGTAAGTTTAACAATTGCGAATTGTTCTTTAATGTATTTAAATTATTACATTGCCGTCACAATAACTCTTAAAAAATAATAAACATGAAGAAAACTTTACTTTCTCTTTTATTTTGTGTTCCTTTTTTAGGCCAGGCACAAAATCTTTACAATTACGGATTCAACGGTACAACGGCCGACATGACGACTGCAGGTTGGGTAAGAACAAATCAAAGTACATCTGCTTCTACCACACTTTGGACAGTTGGTTCTTATACTCCGGTTGTAGTTAATACCCTGGGAGTACCACCGGTACAGGCTACTCCGTTTCAGAATCAGGCGTATACAAACGGTCAGACCTGTCCGATACCAAACGGACAGGATGGAACACCAAACACATTTGCATTGGTTAACTTTACCAGTACATCAAGTTCTGCTACTTCGGGAGCAACAATCAGTAACTGGTTAATTTCGCCTGTTGTTACTGTACAAAACGGGGATATTATTACCTTCTACTCAAGATTAGGGAAATACTCCGCTACCGGTGCAGCATCTTTTGCAGATAATTTACAATTGCGAATGAGTACTAATGGTGCTGCAACTGTGAATCCTGCAGGAGGACCAACAAATCTTGGTGATTTTACAAACCTGTTGGTAGAAATCAACCCGGCGTTAAACCTAACGTCTTACCCGACAACGTGGACGCAGTTTTCATATACCGTTACAGGATTATCAGGACCAACTGCAGTTAAATTAGGTTTCCGTTATTTTGTAACAAATGCAGGACCTAACGGTTCTAACTCGGATATTATCGGAATCGATACATTCTCTGTAGACAGACCATTAGGAACAAGCGATTTCTTTGCTAAAAACTTTACCGTTTTCCCTAACCCGGCAAACGATGTATTGAATATCACGGCTAAAAACAATACCGAGATCAAAGGAATTCAGATCACGGACTTGAACGGAAGAGTGGTGAAAAAAATGAATCAGCAAACACAAGCAGAAGTACAGATCAATGTAGCGGATCTGACTGCCGGAGCATATTTTATTTCGGTAGAAACGAATGATGGAAACGCAACATCTAAGTTCTTAAAGAACTAAAAAAATAACGTTTTAGAATATTAAAACCTGTCCGGTTCCGGGCAGGTTTTTTTATGCTGTAAAAGCTGGTTATTAGGGGATTGCAAATGTTAAAAGTAGTTTTTGGTATTAAAACATTGTGATTCAGTGCGGTAAAAAGGTTATATTAGGGGATTATGAACTTTTAAAAATAGAATCATGAAGAAAAAATTACTTTCACTTTTTTTGTTATTATCAATAACAGCGGGTGCTCAGACAACTCTTTTTGAGGATAGTTTTGAGGCGTATAATGACTTTATCATTCAGAACATTGGTTCCTGGATTACGCTCGATTTAGACGGTTCTACTACGTATGCTGATGACGGTACGATAGTTTGGAGTAATAAATTTTTACCACAGGCATTTATCATTTTTAACCCTTCGGTAGCCGGAGTCACAAACGCTGCTTCGGGTAATGAACTCCGCAATTACGATCCGAAAACCGGAAGCAAATATGCCGGCTCATGGGCGGCGGTTTTACCAGGTGACGGCGTTGGCGGAACCGGTCCGAATAATGACTGGCTGGTAAGTCCTCCCATCCCGCTTGGAGCCTCGGATAATGTTGTCAGTTTCTGGGTAAAATCAATGTCAAGCTCCTATGGACTGGAAAATTATACGGTTGGGGTATATACCGGTTCCGGTGTACCGGCAGCTTCTTCCGATTTTACGCTTATTTCCGGCGGCGGATCGCTAACGGCACCCTTTCCAAACTGGGAACAAAAAACCTTTAACCTGGATGCCTATGCCAATCAGACGGTGCGGATCGGGATACACTGTGTTTCTGTAAACCGGTATTTTTTTATGGTTGACGATTTTAAAGTCACCACAGCCACATTGGGAGCCCGGGACTTTTTTAATCAGCATTTTACAATTTTCCCGAATCCGGCAAATGAGGTGCTGCATGTTTCGGTTAAGAACGATACCGGGATTAAAGGGATTCAGATCACCGATTTAAACGGCAGAACCGTAAAAAAAATAGAGCAGCCGCCAGTGGAAGCATTACAGCTCAATGTGTCCGATCTGACCGCCGGAATGTACCTGATTACGGTGCAGACAAATGACGGAAATGCGGTTTCCAAGTTTCTCAAAAACTAAAAAAACAGCGAATGAATTACTAAAACATCCCGTTTGCCTGTTGGTTTTTAGAAATTTATAAAAAATTTAAATACGTAGTATTTATATATATAACCAAAAAATATAAATGTTAAAATTTCTGTTTTTGTTTGGTCAATTCAAAATTAGTTTTCAATTTTGCTCCATCAAAACAGAAGAAAAAATAATGAAATCAATTAAGCGATATATGTGTATGATGATGTGGAAATGTTCCGCAGAGGATACCATTGCTTAATTTGAAATTTCAATTTTAAATATACAGCATAAGCCTCTGCCCAAAGCAGAGGCTTTTTTGTTTTCTGCAATTATTGAAAAAACGAAAACGAAAAGAAATTCAGAAAACTAAACAGAAGAAAATGAAAGCAATAGCAACAAAAAAAATAATGATGAAACGAATGATGTGCATTTCCATGTATATCCCACTCTGCTATTGCCAAAAGCGAACGACTTAATCTTGTTATAGTTCAAACTGTAAAAGTCCTTTTGGTAAAAGCACCGAAAGGACTTTTTTTTTTAATCGAAATCTAACTTCAAAATCTATAAAACATGAGCACTCAAAAATTTTCAACAAACGCACTTCACGCAGGACACGACGTAACTAAAAACGCAGGAACCAGAGCGGTACCGATTTATCAGACCACTTCCTATGTGTTCAACAATGCAGAACATGCAGCAAACCTATTTGGTCTTACCGAAGCAGGATATATTTACACCCGTTTGAATAACCCGACAAATGATGTGTTGGAACAACGTCTTGCCGCCCTCGAAGGAGGAATCGGAGCTGTTGTGACTGCTTCGGGAACGGCCGCAATTGCCACAGCACTTTTAGTATTGCTAAAAGCCGGCGACCACATTGTAGCTTCCAGCAGCCTGTATGGCGGAACCTATAACCTACTGAATGTTACCTTGCCAAGACTGGGAATCACAACAACATTTGTGGATCCTTCCGATGCGGAAAACTTCACTAAGGCAGCAAAAGAAAATACCAGAGCCTTTTTTGCGGAAAGTTTAGGAAACCCGAAACTGGATGTACTGGACCTGAAAGCCATCGGACAAGCAGCCAGGGCATTTAAAGTTCCGTTTATCGTGGACAATACGGTAGCTACTCCATACTTACTGAATCCGATTGAACACGGTGCCAACATTGTGATTCACTCGTTAACAAAATATATTTCCGGAAACGGAACCTCTTTAGGCGGCGCCATCATAGACGCCGGAAACTTTGACTGGAGCAACGGGAAATTCCCGGAATTCACAGAACCGTCAGCAGGATACCACGGATTGGTATACCATGAAGCCTTAGGAAATGCAGCCTTTATTGCCAAAGTGAGAATAGAAGGACTGCGGGATTTCGGAGGCGCTTTAAGTCCGTTCAATGCCTTTCAGATCATTCAGGGTCTGGAAACTCTGGATATCCGGGTAAAAAAGCACAGCGAAAATGCCCTGGAACTGGCAAAATGGCTGGAACAACAGGAAGAAGTAGCCTGGGTAAACTATCCGGGATTACCCTCCAGTAAATATTACGACTTAGCCCTGCAATACCTGCCGAAAGGACAAAACGGAGTGGTAACATTCGGACTAAAAGGAGGATTTGAAGCGGCACGGCAGGTAGCCGATACCACGAAGATCTTCTCTCTACTGGCAAACATCGGAGACTCTAAATCTTTAATTATTCACCCAACGAGCACCACGCATCAGCAATTAACGGAAGAACAACAATTGTCAACGGGAGTAACAAAAGATTTAATCCGCTTATCGGTAGGATTAGAGGATATAGAAGATTTAAAAACAGATTTGGCAGCAGCATTTGCAATAGTCAAAGCAAAAAGAACGATAACATCATGAGCACTAAAATAGTAAACGTATTAGGATTTGTAGGGAATGACGCGCAGTTTGTAGTAAAAGCGCAGGATTTCAAAGTAAGAATAAGCAGCAATGTTGCCGGAACCTCGGCAGAAGGACCCAGTCCGGTAGAATTTTTATTAGCCGGATTTGCCGGAAGCATCAACGCTGTAGGACAGCTGGTTGCCAAAGAACTGAACCTGAACCTGAAATCACTTCAGGTGGAAATTTCCGGAGAACTGGAAACCAATAAAGCCGAAGGAATTGCCACCCGATCAAGACCGGGTTTCAGAAGAATAGAAGTAGTGGTAAAACCCACTACCGATGCACCGCTGACCTTATTAAAAGAATGGATCGACACGGTAAAAGACAGATGCCCGCTAAGAGACAATCTGCTCAACACCACACCGGTTTTGTTAACGCTGGTTAAGGAATACAACCAGTCGGAAGTAGCATAAAGCAATCCCGCTTAGGGATCATAAAAAGGAAAATTAAGTTGTTTTGTTTGTTTATACTGCCTCTAACGAGTCTGCAAAAAGTTAGAGGCAGTTTTTAAAAATGTAAAAATGGATACGCTGAAAAAAATAGATCTTTTCGATTTTACGTTACACAACGGGGTAAATAAAAGATGGCTGTCGTTGTACTATCAGGTCTTCGGACAACCGATAGGAACCGCTCCGGTAGTGTTGGTCAATCACGCGTTAACGGGCAATTCGCAGGTAACCGGACAAAACGGATGGTGGACCAGCCTGATTGGACCGGATGCCGTGATCGATACCGGTTTTTACACTGTGATCGCGTTTAATATTCCCGGAAACGGCTATGACGGAAAAACCGAAAGCCTGATCCATAATTACCGGGACTTTACCACAAAAGACATTGCCAGGATATTTTGGGAAGGCTTACAGTTTTTAGGAATCAAACAACTTTTTGCAGTAATAGGAGGAAGCCTTGGCGGAGGAATTGCATGGGAAATGACGTTACTGCAGCCGGAAAATATTCGGCACCTCATTCCGATAGCAGCAGACTGGAAAGCGACAGACTGGCTCATTGCCAATGTGCTGGTTCAGGATAAAATACTGAACAACTCCGATAATCCTGTCCATGATGCCCGACTGCATGCCATGTTACTGTACCGCACACCGCAATCGCTAAAGCAGAAATTCAACAGAACCAAAAACGAAACACAAAGCATTTACCAGATTGAAAGCTGGCTGCTGCACCACGGCGAAAAACTGAAAGGCAGATTTCAGTTGGCATCCTACAAACTGATGAACCACCTTTTAAAAACCATAGGCGAAGATTTGAATTGCGGCAGTTTTCTCAGACTGGGAAAAGAAACCAAAGCACAGATACACATCGTTGCCGTAGACAGTGATTATTTTTTCACCGCAGCGGAAAATAAAGAAACCTATGAAATTTTAAAAAGGGTTAAAGAAGACGTTTACTATCACGAAATCCAATCCATACACGGGCACGATGCCTTTTTGATTGAATTCGAGCAATTGAACAACATACTCAAACACATATTTATAACAACAAAACAAACAATACAATGAAGATTTTAAAATTTGGAGGAAAATCACTGGCCTATGATGGCGGATTTGATAAGGTACTCCGCATTATTCAGGATAAGGCAGATAAACAGGAAAAGATAGCTGTTGTGGTTTCCGCTATCGGGAATGCCACAAATGAACTGGAACAGATACTGGAAGCAGCCTCAAAAAACCAAACCTATACAGAACAATTAAACCACTTTAAACAACAACAGCAAGGCAGGCGGGCAGTCGATTTATCAAACGAATTCTCCCTTTTGGAAAAACTGTTTGAAGGAGTGGCACTATTGGGAGATTACAGTCCGAAAATCAAGGATAACGTATTGGCACAGGGAGAAGTCATCGCCGCTAAAATTGTAACGGATGCTTTAAAAGAAAAAGGACTGAATGCCAATTTTTCGGATGCCCGCTTACTGATCAAAACCGATACCCGTTTCGGAAGTGCCCAACCGCTGGAACAACTGTCCCGAAAGAACGTACTGAATCACTTCAAACAAAACAACGGTACAACCATTAATGTAATTACCGGATTCATTGGTTCCAATGCCAATAATGAAACAACTACATTGGGCCGGAACGGAAGCAACTACACCGCGTCACTGATTGCCAATTACCTGGAAGCAGAAGAACTGCAAAACTATACCCACGTTGACGGTATTTATACCGCTAATCCCGATCTGGTAACAGATGCCAGAAAAATAGACCGCCTGTCGTTTAATGAAGCCAACGAACTGGCCAACTTCGGAGCCACCATATTGCATGCCAAAACGATTATCCCTTTAATCGAGAAAAACATCCCGCTGCGCATTCTGAATACGTTTAACAATAACAATCACGGTACCCTGATCACTTCCGTATCCGATAATGAAGGAATCAAATCCCTTTCGGTACTGGACAATGTCGCCTTGATTAACCTGGAAGGAAGAGGGCTTTTGGGTAAAACCGGAGTCGATGCCCGTATTTTCAGGGTAATGGCAGAAAACGATATCAGTGTAAGCATTATTTCGCAGGGGTCTTCCGAAAGAGGAATCGGGATTGTGGTCGCTGCCGATAAAGCCACCAAAGCCGTTATCGGGCTGGAAAAAGAATTTGAAAACGATTTTTATACCAAAGACGTCAATAAAATTTCGGTGACAGATGATGTTGCGGTGATTTCGATAATAGGGCAGGACCTGAGTACTTTCCACAAACCGTACACAGCCCTGATCCGAAACAAAATAGTACCAATCCTTTTCAATAATACCGTTACCGGAAAAAATGTGAGCCTGGTAGTGCAGAAAGGACAAATCCACAAAGCGCTGAATGTGATCCACGGTGAAATATTCGGGGTGTCCAAAAAAATTAATGTTGCGGTTTTCGGGCACGGACTCGTAGGCGGTACATTAATCGACCAGATCCTGGCTTCGGCAGAAAACATTGAAAAAATAAAAGGCATAAAAATCAACATTTTTGCGATTGCCAATTCTAAAAAAGCCTTGTTCAACAAATCCGGAATTACTGCAGACTGGAAAAATGATATCCGGGAAAACGGAGCGGCTTATACGGTAGCGGATATTATCGGCTATGCAAACGAACATCATCTGGAAAACCTGATCGCAATAGACAACACGGCGAGCAGTACCTTTATTGAAAACTACATTGCCCTGGCAGAAAACAGTTTTGACCTGATCTCTTCCAATAAGGTTGCCAATACAGTAAGCTATGATTTCTACAAAAAACTCAGAAAAGTACTGGCCGAAAATCAGAAGAATTACCTGTATGAAACTAATGTTGGTGCCGGATTACCGTTAATTGATACGATTAAATTGCTACACCTTTCCGGGGAGAATATTACCCGAATCAAAGGTGTTTTTTCCGGAACATTGAGCTATTTATTCAACCATTTCTCGGTGGAGAACCGGCCTTTCAGCGAAGTGCTGCAGGAAGCGATCGACAACGGATTTACAGAACCGGACCCAAGAGAAGACTTATGCGGAAATGACGTGGGTCGGAAATTACTGATCCTGGCCAGAGAGCTCGATTTACAGAACGAGTTTGAAGAAATTCAGATCCGGAACCTCATTCCGGAAAACCTGAGAGCCGGTAATGCAGCAGCATTCCTGACGCGAACAAAAGAACTGGACAGCATTTATGACGGGCTGAAAGCTGCTCAAAAACCAAATCATGTGTTGCGTTATATCGGGGAATTATCCGGCGACCTGCAGCAGGAAAAAGGCAATCTCGAAGTAAAACTGGTTTCTGTACCAAGTGATTCCGCCTTAGGACAGCTAAAAGGTTCCGATTCAATTTTTGAAATCTATACCGATTCATACGGAGATCGTCCCATTGTAATACAGGGAGCCGGTGCAGGCGCTTCCGTAACGGCGAGAGGCGTTTTTGGCGACATACTAAGACTATCGGAAAAAAAATAAGCATAAAACAAAACCAGCAACAACTTAATACACAAATAAAATGAGTACTGAAACCTTCGGATTTGAAACCCGGGCCATACGTTCGCAGTTAGAACGTTCACAATATTTGGAACATTCCGTGCCTTTATACCTTTCGTCAAGTTTTGTCTTCGAAGATGCCGAAGACATGAGGGCTTCCTTTGCCGAAGAAAAAGACCGGAATATCTACAGCCGTTTCAGCAATCCGAATACGACCGAGTTTGTAGAGAAAATCTGCCAGATGGAAGGAGCCGAAGCCGGATATGCTTTTGCAACCGGAATGGCAGCGGTCTATTCCACCTTTGCCGCATTGCTGAACTCCGGAGATCATATTGTTTCCGCCAGCAGTGTCTTTGGTTCTACACACACGCTGTTTACCAAATACTTCCCGAAATGGAATATCACGACGTCCTATTTTAGCATTGCCGAACCGGAAACGATTGAACGTTATATTCAGCCGAATACAAAAATCCTGTATGCCGAATCGCCAACGAATCCTGCTGTAGATATACTGGATCTGGAATATTTGGGAGCGCTTGCGAAAAAGCACAACCTGATCCTGATTATCGACAACTGTTTTGCAACACCCTATATCCAGAACCCGATACAATTTGGTGCCGATCTGGTGATCCATTCGGCAACAAAACTAATAGACGGTCAGGGAAGGGTACTGGGCGGTATCACGGTAGGAAAAGAAGATCTGATCCGTGAGATCTATCTGTTCTCCCGGAATACCGGTCCGTCTTTATCGCCGTTCAATGCCTGGGTATTGTCTAAAAGCCTGGAAACTTTGGCGGTAAGAGTCGAGAAGCACTGTGAAAATGCAGAAAAAGTAGCGGCATTTTTAGAAGAACACCCGAATGTAAAAACGGTGAAGTACCCGTTTTTAAAATCCCACCCGCAATATGAGATCGCTAAAAAGCAAATGCGATTGGGCGGAAATATTGTCGCTTTTGAAATCAAAGGCGGTATTGACGCCGGAAGACAATTTCTGGATAAGATACAATTGTGTTCCCTGTCGGCTAACCTGGGAGATACCCGGACGATAGTAACACATCCGGCATCGACAACACACAGTAAACTGACGGAAGAAGAACGACTCGCAGTGAGCATTACCGATGGACTGGTACGCGTATCGGTAGGACTGGAAACGATAACCGATATTATTAACGATTTAAAACAGG
Source organism: Flavobacterium inviolabile (assembly GCF_013389455.1). Classification (NCBI taxonomy): domain Bacteria; kingdom Pseudomonadati; phylum Bacteroidota; class Flavobacteriia; order Flavobacteriales; family Flavobacteriaceae; genus Flavobacterium; species Flavobacterium inviolabile. Next base: position 1,417,069 of record NZ_CP058278.1, read on the forward strand.
CGCTATCCTGATAAGCAATAACTTATAAGATAGATTTGGTTGGTATAAAACAATTGCTTTACTTTGCACTGTTCTTATACACACTGAAATGTTATCACGAAAGGCGGAGGGATTAGACCCATTGAAGCCTTAGCAACCCTTTATCTATAAAGAAGGTGCTACATTCTACCTTATAAACGGAACCTGTTTCGGTTTAAGGATAGATAACAAAGAATACTTTTCTGGTATTCTCCTCCAATTTTCTGATGACATTTTTTTATTCCGGACCCGGTTCGGAAGCTGCTAAAGACAATATAAAACTGTCCCGGTTTTCGTATATCCATACGTCAACTGCGTTGTAAACAGTATTGTGCTTTGGCAAAGTTTGTGAACAAAATAAAAAACAAACCAATGTCAAAAATTAAAGAAGCCATACAAAACAGGATACTCATTCTCGACGGAGCAATGGGAACCATGTTGCAGCGCTATAACTTCTCTGAAGAAGATTTCAGAGGCGAACGTTTTAAAGATTTTCCACATCCTTTAAAAGGAAATAACGACTTGCTGTCGCTCACTCAGCCGCAGGCAATCCGTGAAATTCATGCCAAATACTTTGAAGCCGGAGCCGATATTGTGGAAACCAATACTTTTTCCGGCACTACTATCGGTATGGCCGATTATCATCTGGAAGACCTGGTGTACGAACTCAACTACGAATCGGCTAAAATAGCCCGTGAAGTCGCTGATGAGTTTACGTCCTTAAACCCTGAAAAACCAAGATTTGTTGCCGGTTCCATCGGGCCGACCAACCGTACGGCAAGCATGTCGCCGGATGTAAACGACCCCGGATTTAGGGCGGTTACTTTCGACGATTTGAGAATTGCCTATAAACAGCAGGTAGAAGCGTTGATCGATGGCGGAAGCGATATCCTTTTGGTCGAAACCATCTTCGATACGCTCAATGCCAAAGCGGCCTTATTTGCAATAGATGAGGTAAAGGAAGAACGCAATCTGGATATTCCTGTCATGGTGAGCGGAACAATTACCGATGCTTCCGGAAGAACATTATCCGGACAAACCGTAGAAGCCTTTTTGATCTCCATCTCTCATATCCCCTTGTTAAGCGTAGGCTTTAACTGCGCCTTGGGAGCCGATCAGCTAAAACCCTACTTAAAGCGATTGGCACACAACACGTCCTTTAATGTATCGGCACATCCGAATGCCGGATTGCCGAATGCTTTTGGACAATATGACCAGACGCCGGAAGAGATGCAGTTGCTGATCAAAGAATACTTAGACGACAACCTGATCAACATCATCGGAGGATGCTGCGGAACAACGCCGGAGCACATCAAACTAATTGCTGAAGTGGCAAAAGAATACAAACCAAGAATTTTAGAAGTAAACGCATAATGGCAGAAGCAGACTGTAAAAAATATTTAAAATTATCAGGACTCGAACCGTTGTTAATCACACCGGAAAGTATTTTCGTGAATGTCGGGGAACGTACCAATGTTACCGGCTCGCGAAAATTTTTGCGTTTGATAAAAGAAGAGAAATATGAAGAAGCATTAGATATTGCCCGGATGCAGGTAGAAGGAGGGGCACAGATTATTGATATTAATATGGATGAAGGAATGCTGGATGGTGTTTATGCCATGACAAAATTCCTGAATCTGATTGCCTCCGAACCGGATATTTCAAGGGTTCCGGTAATGATTGACAGTTCCAAATGGGAAATCATTGAAGCCGGATTAAAAGTAGCCCAGGGAAAATGTGTGGTAAACTCCATCAGCTTAAAAGAAGGGGAAGAACTGTTTATTCATCATGCCAAACTCGTAAAACGATATGGTGCAGCGGTAATTGTCATGGCCTTCGATGAGGTCGGACAAGCCGATACTTACGAACGCCGTCTCGAAATCTGTAAACGTTCGTATGACGTTTTAGTAGATAAAGTAGGATTCCCGCCCGAAGATATTATTTTCGATCCCAATATTTTCCCGGTAGCAACCGGAATGGAAGAACACCGCCGTAATGCGATCGATTTCTTTCTGGCAACAAAATGGATCCGGGAAAACTTGCCGTATACCAATGTGAGCGGCGGGGTGAGCAATGTTTCCTTTTCTTTCAGAGGAAACGACAGGGTACGGGAAGCGATGCACTCAGCCTTTTTATACCATGCCATTCAGCACGGTATGTCGATGGGTATTGTCAATCCGGAAATGCTGGAAGTATATGATGAGATCCCGAAAGACTTACTGGAACATGTAGAAGATGTATTGTTAGACCGCCGGGACGATGCCACCGAACGCTTGCTGGCATTTGCCGAAAATGTAAAAGGCGATGTAAAAACAACCGAAAAACAGGCTCAGGAATGGCGAACCGGTTCGGTACAGGATAAACTCACGTATGCTTTGGTAAAAGGAATCGATGAGTTTATAGAAACAGATGTGGAAGAAGCAAGACTACAGGCAGCGAAACCTATTGAAGTAATTGAGATCAACCTGATGAACGGTATGAATGTCGTGGGCGATTTATTCGGCAGCGGAAAAATGTTCTTGCCACAGGTTGTAAAATCGGCACGGGTTATGAAAAAAGCGGTTGCCTATCTGTTACCTTTTATTGAAGCGGAAAAAGGAGGGGCTTCCCGTTCTGCCGGAAAAATACTGATGGCAACCGTAAAAGGCGATGTACACGATATCGGTAAAAACATCGTATCGGTAGTATTGGGATGCAACAACTTTGAAATTATCGATCTGGGAGTAATGGTACCACCCGAAAAAATCATTGAAACGGCGGTAAAAGAGCAGGTCGATATTATCGGATTAAGCGGACTGATCACGCCGTCATTGGATGAAATGGTTTACCTGGCCAAAGAAATGGACAAACTGAATATCAAAATTCCGTTGATGATTGGCGGTGCGACCACTTCACGCGCACATACGGCAGTGAAGATTGCACCGGAATATTCCGACACCGTAGTCCATGTAAACGATGCCTCTAGAGCGGTAACCGTTGCCGGAAACCTGATTAATCAGCATGTAAAGCTTGATTATGCGAAAACCATCCGTTCCGAATATGATGAACTGCGCGAAGGATTCCTGAATCGTTCCCGTGATAAAAACTTCCTGACTATTGAAGAAGCACGAAAAAACAAACTTCAGTTGGATTGGGATGGTTTTACGGCACAGCAGCCCAATTTTACAGGAATCCGGACAATAAGCCTGAATGTAAGCGAACTGGTTGATTATATCGACTGGACACCGTTTTTCAGAACCTGGGATTTACACGGGAAATACCCGAATATCTTAGAAGATGAGGTAGTAGGCGAACAGGCGGTGATCTTATTCCAGGATGCGCAAAAAATGCTGCAGCAATTAATTGCCGAAAACTGGCTGGAAGCCAAAGGGATTTACGGCATCTTTCCGGCCAGCCAGGTTAATGATGACGATATAGAACTGTATGATGAAAACGGAAATGTACTCGACACCTTTTTGACGTTGCGCCAGCAATCCCAAAAAACAAAAGGAGCACCGAATATAGCGCTATCCGATTTTATCACGCCGAAAACCATTGGCAAAAAAGACTATATGGGCGCTTTTTGCGTGACCACAGGATTTGGTGTCGATGAAAAAGCGGCGGCTTTTGAAGCGGAACATGACGATTACAACTCCATTATGATAAAAGCATTAGGCGACCGTTTTGCGGAAGCTTTTGCCGAATACCTGCATGAAAAGATCAGAAAAGAAATCTGGGGGTATGCTTCCGATGAGGTATTGAGTAATGACGAACTGATTTCCGAAAAATACAAAGGGATTCGTCCGGCTCCGGGATATCCGGCCTGTCCGGATCACCTGGAAAAAAGTACCATCTGGAAAGTATTGCAAGTCGAAGAAAATATAGGGGTAACGCTAACGGAAAGCCTGGCGATGTGGCCGGCGTCTTCTGTATCCGGATACTATTTCGGCAACCCCGAAAGCAAGTATTTCGGACTCGGGAAAATCAAAGAAGACCAGGTCCGGGATTATGCCAAACGAAGAAATGTTTCCTATGAATATGCCGAAAAATGGCTTAACCCGAATATCGCCGACTAAACGAACAAATAATATAGTACTGAAATGAAAGTTACCCAACATATAGAAAACGCCCAGGGAAAATCATTATTTTCCTTTGAGATATTACCGCCTTTAAAAGGACAGAACATCCAGTGTATTTTTGACAACATTGAACCTTTAATGGAATACAAACCGCCGTTTATAGACGTGACTTACCACCGGGAAGAATACGAATATAAAGAATTGCCAAACGGACTGCTCGAAAAGAGGATCGTGAAGAAACGTCCCGGAACAGTTGGTATTTGTTCGGCAATTCAGAATAAATATCAGGTGGATGCCATTCCGCATATTTTATGCGGCGGGTTTACCAAAGAAGACACCGAAAATTTCCTGATTGATATGGACTTTTTGGGGATCGATAATGTTGTGGCATTGCGTGGTGATGCGGTAAAAAGTGAGATTTACTTTAAACCGGAAAAAGAAGGAAATCATTATGCCAGTGAACTGGTAACCCAGATCAGCAACCTGAACAAAGGGATCTACCTGGATGATCATTTGCAAAACACGAACAAGACCAACTTTTGCATTGGTGTGGCCGGTTATCCGGAAAAGCACATGGAAGCGCCCAGCCTGGACAGTGACATTCACTTTCTGAAACAAAAAATACACAACGGAGCCGATTATATCATCACCCAGATGTTTTTTGACAACCGTAAGTTTTTTGAATTTGTAGCCAAATGCCGCAAAGAAGGGATCACAGTTCCGATTATACCGGGGCTAAAACCAATATCGACAAAGAAACAATTAAACCAGATACCACATCGATTTAAAGTGGACTTACCGGATGACCTTATTATGGAAGTCGTAAAGGCAGCCGATAACGAAGCAGTCAAACAGATCGGAATTGAATGGTGTATTGAACAAAGCAAAGAATTGGTAAAGGCCGGAATACCGGTCTTACATTACTATTCGATGGGCCGTTCCGAAAACATCAAACAAATAGCCGAAGCGGTTTTTTAGATCCGGAACATCTTACGGACGTAACACCTGGCGGATTTTTAAAATCTGGCAGGTGTTTTTTTGTGGAATGCCCCTTACAAAGGTATCATTCCGGCACGAGGCAGCGGAATCCCGGTACAAGCCAAACACATTTTCGAAAATTAGCCTGAAATAAATATATTCTTATATATTTGCTTGTTTTCAAAAAATCAGATGCGCGTTTATTTTAATCTTTTATTACTTTTTTCATGTATTGCCTTCTCACAAACTGCAAAGGAAAAGCAGTATTTTGTGGATGCCAATTACTTTTACGGAAACATACTCCCGCACAATAACGCAATCAAGCATTTGATAACGGCACATCCGGAAGGCGTTTTGCTTAGTGTGAGCCGTAAAACTTTTGGCGATAAAGCCTGGCAGGCAGAATATAATTTCCCGGATTACGGACTTTCTTTCCAGTACCAGCACAATAAAAATGAAGCCCTGGGAAATATGTACGGGGTATACGGGCATTACAGTTTTTACTTTTTAAAGCGAAACCTGCAATTCCGTGTAGGGCAGGGAATCGCTTACAATACCAATCCGTACGATAAAGAAAATAACTTCAGGAATTTTGCCTATAGTACCCACCTGATGCCGTCCACCTATTTTATGCTGAATTATAACCGGCAGCAAATCTGGAAAGGGCTGGGATTACAGGCGGGATTGTTACTGGTTCACCATTCGAATGCCAATATCAAAGCGCCCAATACCAGTACGAATACGCTGGCCTTTAACCTCGGACTCAACTACAACCTGGAACAGCAGGAACCGGAATATCAGCACACAAAAGACAGCGTGCGTTTTACACAGCCTTTAAAATACAATGTGGTATTTCGCAGCGGAGTGAATGAAAGTGATGTGATTGGCAGCGGACAATATCCGTTTTATGTACTTTCTGCCTATGTAGACAAACGCATTGGCCGGAAAAGTGCTTTGCAGCTGGGAGGAGAAATATTCTGGTCTAAATTTCAGGAAGAATACATCCGCTATATGGCAATTGCCTATTATGAAAAAAACAATGATCCCGATGTAGATTATAGGAGAGCCGGTGTTTTTGTAGGGCATGAACTGTTTGTTAATAAGCTTTCTTTTGAAGCACAATTGGGAGCCTATGTTTATAATCCGGCAAAAATTAACGGATCGCTATACCAGCGGATAGGATTGAAATATTATTTGTCTGATAAAATATTTGGCGCCTTAAGCTTAAAGACCCATGCGGCAAAAGCGGAAGCGCTTGAATTTGGTCTGGGAATCCGATTGTAATGATGAAAGTAACAAAAAAACATACCGTTATTTACCTGCTCCTGCTCGCTTTTATGGGGCTTTCTTCCTGCGATTCCGGGAATGCACCGGATTGCCTGATGTCTGTTGGAACAATCGTTTCCAATGAGATTGCTGTAGCAGATTTTGATAAAATCAATATAGCCGAAGGAATTGAACTGATTGTAAAACAGGGAGCGGAAACCAAAGTGGTTCTGGAAACCGGTACCAACCTGGTTCCGGGAATCAGTATTTCGGTAGCTGACGGAGAGCTGTTTTTGCGAAACTCCAATGGCTGTAACTGGCTGCGGGAATATAACACCACCAGAGTATATGTAACCGTTCCGGATTTGAAGAACATTTATTCGGCTTCACAGTTTAATGTGAAATCAGACGGAGTGTTACACTTTCCCGATTTTAAACTGCAATCCGGAATGTTTGCCGACACGGCTTCCGGTATTTTTGAGCTGGAGGTAAACTGTACGAATCTTGTTGTAGAAGACAACCGCGCGAGCCTATACCGGATTTCCGGGTATACCGAAAACTTGAATATCGCTTTTTACTCCGGGGAAGAACGTTTTGAAGGACAAAACCTAAGCGTTCAGAATGTTTATGTATTCCAGAGAAGTACCAACGATATTATCGTAAAACCGCTCCATGAAATAAAAGGCAATATTTACAGCACCGGAAATGTCGTGCTCAAAAGTACGCCGTCAACGGTAGAAGTTACCCAGCATTATACCGGGCATTTAATCTATAATTAAACTTATTTCTTTTTGGTCATTTCACGGAAAACAGCTTCCAGATTCTTGTTTTTAAGATTCAGCTGTAACGTTTTTAATCCGTTATCCTGCGCAAAATCAAAAACAACAGGACGCATGTCCTTATCGGTCGAAAACGTAAGCTCCCAGGTATTATCGTGAATGTTCTTGTAGGACTTCAGGTTAGAGATCTTAGCAATAAATTCCTCCTCGATCTTATAGTCAAATTCCACTTCGATAACCTGTTCTTTTTCTTCAGACATCAGGTTGTTCAGTTTCTTGTCGGTAACGATTTTACCATTGTTAATGATGATGACGCGGTCGCAGATGGCTTCCACTTCCTGCATAATGTGTGTAGAAAGAAAAACGGTCTTGTTCTTACCGATGCTTTTAATCAACTCGCGGATTTCAACCAGCTGATTCGGATCCAGACCCGTTGTCGGTTCATCCAGGATCAATACCTCAGGATCGTGCAATAAGGCTGTTGCCAACCCGACACGCTGACGGTATCCTTTTGATAGTTCTCCGATTTTTTTATGGCTTTCCGGTGTTAATCCGGTTAAAGCGATCACATCGTCAATACGCGATTTCGGAACTTTATATACGTCGGCATTAAAAGACAAATACTCACGAACGTACAAATCAAGGTATAACGGATTGTGTTCCGGCAAATAACCCACGGCTTTCTGTACCGCTTTCTGAGCCGCATTAACATCATTTCCGTTTACGGAAGCAGTGCCTTCATCGGCGTTTAAAAAAGTCGTTAATATTTTCATTAAAGTTGATTTTCCCGCGCCGTTAGGGCCCAGAAAACCAACGATTTCACCTTTTTTAATGGAAAAAGAAACACTGTCCAAAGCTTTTTGCTCGCCGTAATTCTTAGATATATTTAGAACCTCAATAGACATATAATACCTGATTTGGAGCAAAAATAAGAAGAAAATGATGCGGATTATTTTTAAAAACTTAAAATTTTCAAAAAATGTAGGCTGGAAATAATTTTTTACTAATTTTGTCCTTCAAATCGCTTAGCAAAAAAAGCAATGAATTCAAATAACACTTTTTATTACAACAATTTCTTTTATTTTTTCTGGAGAGAAGAAAGGGATTGTCGTATGGTTATTTGATTGAAATCAAAAATTTAGTAAACAACTATAGTACACACAATCCCGATGGTCTCATCGGGATTTTTTTTTGGCGTTATGGAAAGAAAAATAGCAATTCAGGGAATAAAAGGCTCTTTTCACCACCAGGTGGCAAAAGAGTATTTCAACGAAAATAAATTGTTGATTGAATGCATGTCGTTTGATGAATTGGTTAAAAATGTAGTAGGGAACAACCAGAATTTAGGCATCATGGCATTGGAAAATTCAATAGCGGGTTCGATCATTCCGAACTATGCTTTAATCGATAACAACCGGCTGCACATCATCGGGGAACACTATCTGGATATCCGGATGAACCTGATGACATTACCCGGGCAAACGATTGAAGATATTCAGGAAGTACACTCACATCCGATAGCCCTGCTACAATGCAAAAAGTTTTTTAGCGGCTATCCGCACATCAAACTGGTGGAAGATGCCGATACTGCGGAAACCGCAAGACGCATCCGCGAAAAAGGATTAACCGGTATTGGCGCAGTAGGCAGCAGCGTAGCTTCCGAAATGTATGAACTGCCCATTATTGCCGAAAACATACACACCGTAAAAAGTAATAAAACCCGATTTGTAATCGTAAAAGCTGAAAATTCCGTGATACCGAAAAATGAGATCAACAAAGCGTCTTTAAAATTTGAATTGGACGACATGCAGGGAAGCCTTGCCGGGATTCTGAATATCATGAATGAATGCAGGCTGAACCTCACTAAAATTCAGTCGATGCCGGTAATAGAAACGCCCTGGCAGTATTCTTTTTTTGTGGACATCACGTTTAACGACTATGCAGATTACGAAAAAGCAAGAAAACAACTGGAAGCGGATACAAAAGAATTTAAAGTTCTTGGAGAATATAAAAAAGGAGCGGTATGATAACAACAGCAAGAAGATTAGACCACGTGCAGGAATACTACTTCTCCCGGAAACTGAGGGAAGTGAGAGCACTACAGTCTGCAGGAAAACCGGTAATCAATATGGGAATCGGAAGTCCGGATTTAGCACCGGCCACCGCAGTAATGGAAGCGGTACAAAAAGCAATGTTACAACCTATGGCACACCAATATCAGAGTTATCAGGGATTACCGGAACTCCGTGAGGCGATGGCTCATTTTTATAGCCGGAATTTTCATGTGACGGTAAATCCGGATTCGGAGATTTTACCGTTAATGGGATCAAAGGAAGGGATATTGCACATTGCAATGGCGTTTTTAAATGAAGGGGACGGAGTGTTAATTCCCAATCCGGGCTATCCGACTTATGCATCCGTAGCCAACCTGGTAGGAGCAGAAAGTATTTTTTACGATCTGAAGGCCGGCCGCAATTGGGAACCGGATTTTGAAGCCCTGGAAAAACAGGACCTTTCCAACGTGAAATTAATGTGGGTAAGCTATCCGCACATGCCAACCGGAGCCACCGGAAGCCTGGAATTGTTCGAAAAACTGGTGGCATTCGCGAAGAAGCATCATATATTACTGGTAAATGACAACCCGTATAGTTTTATACTGAATGACAATCCGCAGTCTGTTTTACAGGTGGAAGGCGCTAAAGAAGTAGCCCTGGAACTAAACTCACTGAGCAAAACCTTTAATATGGCTGGCTGGAGAGTAGGGATGGTGCTGGGCGAAAGCAAACTGATCCAGGCCGTATTAAAGGTGAAGAGCAACATGGACAGCGGTATGTTTTACGGCATTCAGAAAGGCGCTATTGAAGCCCTGAAAAGTGATGCCGCCTGGTTCGGACAGCAAAATGAGATCTATACCCAAAGGCGGCAGCTAGTTTTTGAACTGGCACAAAAGCTGAACTGTACGTATGATGAAAACAGTGTGGGCCTGTTTGTCTGGGCAAAACTTCCGGAAGGGGAAACATCGGCGGAAGCCTTTGTAGACCGGTTATTGTACGATAAAGATGTATTTATCGCACCCGGAACTATATTTGGAAGCAATGGAGAAGGATATATCCGTTTTTCATTGTGTGTGGAAGAAGCGAAAATAAAAGAAATTCTAAACCGGTTTTGATGGAGGATAATGAAAAAGAAAATGTTTTTATAATAGGATTGGGATTGATAGGCGGCTCATTGGCACTGGATATCAAAAAGGCAAATGCCGCTGCGGTTATTTATGGAATAGACCATAGCGATGCCCATCTGGAAGAAGCATTACAGCTGGGGATCATTGACCGGAAAGCCGGTTTTGAAGCCCTGCCGGAAGCCGACTGGGTCATACTGGCCATTCCGGTTGATAAAATGGTAAGCGTTTTGCCGGAAATACTGGATATCGTAAAAGAAGATGCCGTAGTTTTGGATGTGGGTTCCACGAAAGAACAAATCTGTAAAGCCGTTGAAAATCATCCTAAAAGGCGTAATTTTATTGCTACGCATCCGATAGCGGGCACCGAGTTTTCCGGACCGTCCGCAGCACAGGAAAAATTGTTTGAAGGAAAGACAAATATTATCTGTGAAGTTGAAAAAACGGCTTTTACCATTCAGGAAAAAGCGTTGCAGCTGTTTAAAAAGCTAAAAATGAGAATCCGTTATATGGATCCGAAATCGCATGATAAACACATTGCCTATGTTTCGCACCTGTCGCACATCAGTTCGTTTATGTTAGGAAAAACGGTTATTGAAGAAGAAAAAAACGAGCGGGATATTTTTGATATGGCCGGAAGCGGATTCGAAAGTACGGTGCGGCTGGCAAAAAGCTCCCCGGCTATGTGGACGCCCATTTTTCAGCAAAATAAGGAGATGGTATTAAAATCCCTTTCGGAATACATTGACAATTTGAATAATTTTAAAGAATTATTAGTAACAGAAGACTTCGGATCGGTTTATGCCGAAATGGAGCAAACCAATAAGATAAAAGAGATATTAAAAGGAATACATTTAAGAAAAGAGATAAGTTATGGAGAATAATGCAGGAATGAGAACATGGTTAGACGCATTCAATTTAAGCCATCCGCTGGTAATTGCAGGACCATGCAGTGCCGAAACAGAAGAACAGGTTTTAAAAATAGCACACGAATTAAAAGACTCTGACGTGAGTATCTTCAGAGCCGGTATCTGGAAACCGAGAACAAGACCGGGCGGATTTGAAGGCGTGGGCGCTATCGGTTTGAAATGGCTGCAGCGTGCAAAAGCGGAAACAGGGCTGTTACTGGCTGTGGAAGTGGCCAATGCCCACCATGTGCAGCTGGCATTGGAGCACGATGTGGATGTGTTGTGGATTGGTGCCCGGACAACGGTAAACCCGTTTGCCGTTCAGGAAATTGCCGATGCTTTAAAAGATACCGATAAAATCGTATTGGTTAAAAATCCGGTGAATCCCGATTTGTCCTTATGGCTGGGCGGTGTAGAGCGTTTGTACAATGCGAATATTAAAAAGCTGGGAGTGATCCACAGAGGATTTTCGACCTACGAGAAAACAAAATACAGAAACAATCCGGAATGGCAGCTGCCGATAGAGCTGCAAAGCAAATTCCCTGATTTGCCGCTAATCTGTGATCCGTCGCACATTACCGGAAAAAGGGATATGATACTGGAAGTATCGCAACAGGCATTGGATCTGAATTATGACGGTTTGATTATTGAAACCCATATTGATCCTGAAAATGCATGGAGCGATGCCGCACAGCAGGTAACCCCGGCAGCTTTAAAACAAATTTTCAGAGACCTGCGAATCCGTAAGGAAACGGACGAAGCAGATGAATACAATCAGAAATTAGCCGGACTGCGTACGCAGATTGATGAAATCGACAGCAAGCTTCTGAATATTTTAGGAAAGAGAATGAAGATCGCAGACAGTATCGGGGCGTTGAAAAAAGAACGCAATGTTGCGGTTTTACAAAACAAACGCTGGAATGAGATTTTAGGTAAAATGGTACTTGAAGGAGAAGAAAGAGGGTTGAGTGAAGAGTTTATTTTGAAAATGTTTAAAGCGATTCACCAGGAAAGTATTGCGCATCAGGAAAAAATTATAAATAGTTAACAGTTTTTTTGAAGAAAATTCGTATCATCGCGGGATTTTTTAAAAAACGATGTATGAAAAAACTATTACTATTATTGGCTGTTACGTTATTCAGTAATTTTTCAGCTTTCTCACAGTATAAAATGGAAAATGTTTCCATGACTTACGGTGAAGAGATCACCGAAGAGAAAGGTAAAATTATCAAGATTATTGGAGAGACCAATAACAAAATTTATGCGCTGGGTCTGAAAGGGAAAAGCGATTATTTCTTAAAGATCTTCGAATCCAAAGCAATGAAGCTGATTTCGAATAAGCCTATTGTATTGCCGGAACTGAAAGACAAAGACATTGATTTTGAGGAAATAGTTATACTGAACGGCAGACTGTATGTGATTGGAAGTGTTTACCACAGAAAAGACAAGGTTTTTACATTGGTAGGAATCGAATATTCGGAAGATGGTAAGCTGAGCAATAACATGACCACGATGTTTGAGGCACAGGTTGCCAGAAGTTCAGACCGTGGCGGATTCTATTTTAAAACATCGCCGGACGAGCACATGCTGCTTGCCATGCACACGGCGCTTTATGAAAAAGAAGATGCGATGAAATATGAATTGAAATTGTTTGATCCAAGTCTGAAACCGGTTTTTACGAACATTGAAAAAGTGTCGTATGATGACGATAAGAAAGATTTTGAATTCACAATTGCCGATTTTGACGTGAATACCAAAGACGATGCTTTTGTGGTAATCAATGAAAGCTACCGCGACAAAAAGAAAAAAGAAAAAGTAGAGAAATTTCAGGTATTTGCTTTCAAAAATGAAAACGGATACAAGAAAGATGTGATTGATATCAATTTTACAGGAAAAGAAATTATTAACTGTAAAATGTTGTCAACCAGTAAAAACACGGTACAATTGGTAGGTTTTTATTCCAGTGTCCGCGAAAACGGAAAAGCGAATAAAGAGCTGAAAGGCGTTTACAATGCTACAATTAATTTAGGGACTAATACGAACGATAATCTGAAATTTAACGAGTTCGATTATGCAACCAAAGTGAAATTGTTAGGAGAGAGAAGAGCGAAAAAAGGGAAGGATTTAAAACCGTTGTATATCATTCACTCTATTATTGAGAAAAATGACGGCGGGCTTATCGTGATCTCAGAATACCGATTTGTATATGTTGGTCAGAAACAGGGAATCGGACCGTTAGGAGTACAGCCGATAACCTATACAACTAACGAAATGATTGTTACGTCGTTAAAACCGGACGGTTCATTGGATTGGAGTAATGTGGTGGCAAAAGACCAGTCGGCTACCGTTACGGTGGCTTCGCTGAACTTCTTTGGAGTAGGAGGCGGATCGTCAAACTTTAACGTAGCACTGGGATTATCGATCCCGTTAGGGGTTATGGGGAAAGGACCGGAGTATTTAAGTGCTATTCCTATTTATAAAGACGGGCAGTTGAGTATCCTTTTCAATGACAATAAAAAGAATAAAGGAATTACCGATATCGAAGAGATCAAATCGTTAGGAAACTATAATAATGCGGTTCCTACGGTATTTGTTTTTGATGATAAAGGGCAGATTTCCAGAAAAGATCCGGAAGAAGCAATTAAAAATGAACTTGTAATCCGACCAGGAATTTACTACAGAAAAAATGAGAAAGAATTCTTGATCTATGCATCCAGAAAATCTCAGGATAAGTTAGGAAGAATGGTTTTACAATAATAAGATTCAGAAAAGGTTGCTTAAAAAGCAACCTTTTTTTTGTAATAAATAAAGATGGCTATCTTTGCAGTATGACAGGAGTTGTTTATAAATCTACAGGAAGTTGGTACAGCGTTAAAACCGAAGATAATCAGGTTTTTGAATGCCGTATAAAAGGTAAATTCCGAATGAAAGGTATTAAGAGTACCAATCCTATTGCAGTGGGTGATGTTGTTGATTTTGAGTTGGACAATTCCACCGATGAAATTGCCGGTGTTATTCACAATATACACGACCGGAAAAATTATATTGTCCGCAAATCGGTTAATCTGTCGAAGCAGACGCACATTATCGCGGCGAATATCGATATGGTTTTTCTTTTGGTGACAATTAATAATCCGCCAACCACAACCAGTTTTATCGATCGTTTTCTGGTAACAGCGGAAGCTTACGGAATTGAAGCGGTGTTGCTGTTCAATAAAATCGATACTTACGATGAGGCAACGCTGGACGAGCAATTGTATCTGCAATATGTTTATTCTAATATCGGTTACAAATGCCTGCGTATTTCTTCAACTGAAGGTAAAGGGATTGAAGAACTAAAAAGCCTGATGAAAGATAAGGTATCCATGTTCTCCGGACATTCGGGTGTGGGGAAATCAACACTGGTTAATGCTCTGGAGCCTACTTTGAATTTAAAAACCAAAGCAATATCCGATCAGCATCAGCAGGGACAGCATACGACCACTTTTGCAGAAATGTTCGAACTTTCTTTCGGAGCCCGCATCATCGATACGCCGGGCATCAGGGGATTTGGAATTGTAGACATGGAAAAACAGGAAATAGGAAACTACTTTCCGGAATTCTTTGCGTTAAAAGACCAGTGTAAATTCAATAACTGCCTGCATAAAGAAGAACCGCATTGTGCGGTTAAAGATGCTCTGGAAAATGACGAAATAGCCTGGTCGCGTTATAAAAGTTATATCCAGATTCTGGAAGGAGAAGACGAACATTACCGAACGGATATTTACGGCGAAGGAAAAGCAAAAGATACCGAATAAAAAAATACGATTTGAAAGCAGTAATACAAAGGGTTTCGGAAGCTTCGGTAACCATAGACGGAAAAATTACCGCCGAAATTCAAAAAGGACTATTGGTGTTAATAGGAATAGAAGATGCCGACGGAGCAGACGACATACAATGGCTGACTTCTAAAATAGCGAATCTCCGCATTTTTGGCGACGAAAATGAGGTGATGAATTTATCCGTGAAAGATGTTGATGGCGCGATGATCGTGGTAAGTCAGTTTACCTTACATGCCCAGACCAAAAAAGGCAATCGCCCGTCGTATATTAAAGCGTCAAAACCCGATGTTGCCATACCGCTTTATGAAGGTTTTGTGCGCCAGATGGAGACAGAACTCGGTAAAAAAATCCAGACCGGTGAATTCGGTGCCGATATGAAAGTCCGCTTGTTAAACGACGGGCCGGTAACGATCATTATTGATACGAAGAATAAAGAATAAAACAGCAGATCGATGGCGTAATGCTAAAGGCATTCTCAGGACTGTTACTAAAATAAAGCCCCCACACTAACATCTTAATAATTAAGGAATGAGAAGAAAATTACTATTTTTTTATGCTCTGATTTGTGTGGTAGCCGGCAGCTATGGCCAGACACGAATGCTGGGCAGGGTTTCTGCCGAAGAATTGCAGCAGAAAAGGCATCTTAAAGATACCAGTGCTGCCGCTGCAGTCGTGTTTAAAAAAGGGCTGACAACATTTAAAGTAGGTACCGACTCCAAATGGTATGTCTATACGGAAGTACAGGAAAGGATCAAGATCTATAAAAAAGAAGGTTATGGCTATGCAAACAAGCAGGTGCCGTATTACAATAATGAGGGAGCCGGTGAAAAAGTAGTCTTCGAAAATGCTTTTACCTACAATTTAGTGGATGGCAAAATAGAAAAAACAAAACTGAATAAAGAAGGGGAGTTTAAAGAAAAGTTCAACGAAAACTGGGATATTAAAAAGATTGTTATGCCTGCCGTAAAGGAAGGCTCGGTCGTGGAATATCAGTATACGATTGTTTCTCCGTTTATTACAGATTTACGGGACTGGGACTTTCAATATTCCATCCCGGCAGATTTTGTGACCTACCAGATCAATATTCCAAGCCATCTGGTCTATAATCAGATCATTACCGGATCAACAACCATCAATAAGGAATCGGCTGTGGCAAGTAGTCTGAACGGAGATTATGCGGAAACAAAGCTAACCTATACCGTAAAAGATATTCTTGCCATCAAAGAAGAAAAATATGTGAACAATATCAAAAACTATATTTCAAGCTTAAAATTTGAGTTGGTAGCAGCCAGTAATAAACTGGGAAGTAAATCCTTTGCTCAGAACTGGAATGATGTAGCGAAGAATATATATGAGGATACCGATTTCGGAAGACAGCTGAATCTTAAATCCTATTTTGAAGAAGAACTGGGGCTGGTTTTAAAAGGAGCCGTAGATAAGGATGAAAAAATGAAAACGGTCTTTGATTTTGTCAGGCAAAGAATGGTCTGGAATGAAAAAAACGGTTACCTGTGCCGGGATGGTGTAAAAACAGCCTTTAAGAATAAAGCGGGTAATGTGGCCGAGATTAACTTAATGCTCACGGCAATGTTGCGGTATGCTGGATTGGATGCCAATCCTGTTTTGGTCAGTACCAGGAATAATGGTATTGCCCCGTTTCCTTCCCGTACCGCTTTTAATTATGTTATTGCCGCCGTTAAAACTGCAGATAAAACCATTTTTCTGGATGCAACAGATAAAAATGCCGAACCGGATATTATCCCTTTCAGGGCAATAAACTGGGTAGGCAGAATAATCAGAGCAGATGAAAGTTCGGAAGAAGTAGAGCTGATGCCGAAATTTAAATCCAGAGAAAACAGTATGATAATGGCCGAGCTGAATAAGGAAGGCGTGCTTTCAGGCAAGATCCGAAAACAATACCAGGGCTATAATGCTTTTGAATTTAAAGGAGATTATGGCGGTTTTACAAAAGAGAAAAGGATTGAAAATATCGAGAAAAAGTACGACGGAATCGAATTGGGGGACTACTCGGTAGTGTATCCTGCAGATTTCTCTAAACCGGTAACCGAAGATTATTCGTTTTCGCATAGCAATATGATTGAGGCAATTGGCGACAGATTGTATTTTGCGCCGCTATTGTTTCTGGCAATGAACGACAATCCTTTTAAACTGGAAAAAAGACAATATCCGATTGATTTTATTTATCCTTTTCAGTGGAAATATGTAGTCAGTATCAAAGTTCCGGAAGGTTATGTGGTTGAATCGTTGCCAAAATCGGCGACCATTACGATGGAAGAGCAAATAGGAACTTTTAAATACGATATTGTTGACAATGACCGGCAACTGCAACTCATGGTGTTGTTTGATATTAATTATGCCAATATACCGGAATCGTATTATGATAACCTGAAAGGTTTTTTTAATGAGGTCATTAAGAAGCAGACAGAAAAAATTGTACTTAAAAAAAGCTGAAATCCTAACGTTTCTATCCGGCCAGGTCGGTCGTGAAAGTAACGGGGAATGTTATTTAATTGCAGAAAGGGAAATAGAATTAAAGCCATAATGATGAATTCAAAAACTAAATATACCGTACTGTTGATCCTGTTTTGTTCGCTGTGGGCATTTGCTCAGGAAGCCGTTGTTATTCCTGACAGTCTTCGGGAAAATGCAAATGCCATTGTAAAAACGGATAAAACGCTAATTCAGGTTTTGTCGGTCAGGAATATGCTGATCAGTAAAAAGAAAACGGTCATTGTACTCAATGAACAAGGGCTTTCCAGTATCGAAGGGGATTTGTATTATGATAACTCAACTAAAATAAAAAATGTTGAAGCGATTATTTATGACAAATCCGGAAAAGAGATCAAAAAATTAAAGCGAAAAGATTTTTTTGACCATAGTGTGGCAGATGGTTTTTCTGTTTTTTCAGATAACAGGGCACTTACATTAAACTATGTTGCCACGGAATATCCGTTTACGATTGAGCTGAACAGCGAAACGGAAACGTCCAATACCGGATTTGTAACCACCTGGTATCCGATTACCGGCTATGGACAGAGCCTGATGAAAAGTGAATACAGGATTACCTATCCGTATGACCTGAAGCTTAAGTATAAGGAATACAATCTGGATAAATTTAAAGCCGTAAAAACAGCTAAAGGTACCGAACTTGTTTTTGTACTCGAAAATGTTCCGGCCTTAAAATATGAAGAATATGCACCCGGTTTCACGAAGTTAATACCCTATGTCCGGTTTGGATTTGGCAAATTCTCGTTAGAAGGCACGGATGGTGTGGCAGACAACTGGAAAGACTTCGGATTGTGGATGAATGATAAATTGCTTCAGGATGTACAGGAACTGCCGTTAGAAACGCAGAACACGATAAAAAAACTGGTGGAAAATGAAAAGAGCCCGATAGAAAAGGCGAAAAAAATATACCGGTATGTACAGGATAAAACCAGATACGTCAGTATTCAGGTAGGTATTGGGGGATGGAAACCAATGAAAGCCGCAGATGTAGACAGGTTGGGTTATGGCGACTGTAAAGCGCTGTCTAATTATACAAAATCGTTATTGAATGTGGTTGGAATCCCCTCTTATTATACCGTGATCTATGGCGGAAAAGAAAAGGAAAACCTGCAAAACGATCTTGTTTCAATCCAGGGGAATCATGCTATTTTAACAGTGCCGGACAATGGACAGTATTATTTTCTGGAATGTACCAGCCAGGTGTATCCTTTTGCCTATCAGGGAAAATTTACAGATGACCGCTATGCTTTAATTGTAAAACCGGATGGAGGCGAACTGGTCAAAACGAATGATATTCCGGATAAAGACAATGCGCAGCAATCAAAGGGACGTTATACCATTGATCCGGAAGGAAACTTTAGCGGCGAAATTGCTATTCGATCCGGAGGAACGCAGTATGAGAACAAATACCTGATGGAACGAAAATCCAAAGAAGACCAGGAACGGTTTTATAAACACTATTTTTCCAATATCAATAACCTGAAAATTAATAAAGTTCAGTTTGAAAATGATAGGGACAAGGTAATATTCCTGGAAAATATTGCGGTTCAGGCAGAACGATATGCTACTATTTCCGGGGAGCGAATGCTTTTTCCTGTCAATGCTTTTAA
Organism: Flavobacterium inviolabile; assembly: GCF_013389455.1. Taxonomy (NCBI): domain Bacteria; kingdom Pseudomonadati; phylum Bacteroidota; class Flavobacteriia; order Flavobacteriales; family Flavobacteriaceae; genus Flavobacterium; species Flavobacterium inviolabile. The sequence goes on from NZ_CP058278.1 coordinate 1,436,214, forward strand.
TGTAAGCCGGGAATTGCCGCAACGTTACAGAAACAGAAAACTGCCGTTTGAAATCGGTAGGGGATACCATGATTATGACGAAGTAACGGTACAGTTGCCGGAAGGATTTTCTGTGGAAGGATTACCGCAGAATATTGCCTTAAAAACAAAGTTTGGCGAGTATAAAACAGACTATAAACTTGAAGGAAAGGACAAATTGCTTGCGATACGCTCTGTAACAATATTCAGAGGGTATTATGCAAAAGAAGAATATGAAGATTTTAGAAAATTCCAGGAACTCATTGCCAGAAATGACAATGCAAAAATTAGCTTAATTAAAAATAAATAATGATGAGAGTAACATTACTTAGTGCTTTGTTTTTTTTCATAACGGTACAAATATCTGCCCAAAAGTTCGATATGGGAAAAGTGACGGTTGAAGAATTAAAACAAACGGAACACCCTAAAGATCCCAAAGCAGAAGCGGCTGTTTTGTATAAAAAAGGAAGAACCTATTTTGAGTTTCACCCGGACAAAGGATTTCGAACCATTACGGAGGTGGAAACACGAATTAAAATTTATAAAAAAGAAGGTTACGACTGGGCAAATTTTGTCATTGATAATTATGTAGACAATAATTCCAAGGAGAATGTTTCGTTTACCAATGCCTGTACATATAACTTAGTTGACGGGAAAATTGAAAAAACCAAGCTGAAAAGCGAAGGTATTTTTGTTGAAAAAACCAATAAATACAGAGAGCGCAACAAAATTGTACTTCCTAACGTAAAGGAATTGTCGGTTATTGAGTTTAAATATACCCAGGAATCTCCGTTTATCGGTGCTTTTAAAGATTGGAACTTCCAGATGGCAATTCCGGTGAATCATTCGGAGTATGTAACGCAAATTCCGGAATATTATATCTATAAGACACAAATGAAAGGAGCACTTGTGCCAAAAATAGAAAAGACAAGTTCTACCGGAAGTTATAGAGGAAAGGTAACACAAAAAGTAAATGGCGACGGAGGATACAGTAATGTAAAATCCAATCTGGATCTGGATTATCAGGAAGCGAACATCACCTATACCTTAAAAGATATTCCGGCAATGAAAGATGAAAGCTATATCAATAACATCAATAATTACAGAACGGCATTACTGCATGAACTGACGTCCATTAAATATCCGAACCAGCCATATAAAGATCTTTCTACAGATTGGAATACGCTGGTAAAAAGAATTTATGAAGGAGAGTTTGGAAGCGAGCTGAACAAAAGAAGTTATTTTGAAGAGGATCTGGCGGCAATATTAAAAGGAATCAGTAATCCGGATGAAAAGATTACAACTATTTTTAACTTTGTAAAATCCAGAATGACCTGGAATGAATATGTGGGCTATATCTGCGAAAAAGGAGTGCGTACAGCCTATAAGGAAAAAGTAGGAAACACCGCAGAAATAAACCTGATCCTGATAGCGATGCTAAGAGAAGCGGGAATAGATGTGAATCCTATTTTGTTGAGTACAAGAAGCAACGGAATTGCCTTTTTCCCAAACAGATCTTCTTATAACTATGTTATAGCCGGAGTTCAGTCTGGTGATCGTTTGTTGCTTTTAGATGCGACAGATAAGAATGCAGGTGTCGATATTATGCCTTTCAGAGCGCTGAACTGGTTTGGAAGAATGGTGCGTAAAGACGGAAGTTCAGACGATGTGGAACTGGTTCCTAAAAACCTGTCCAGAAACGTAGTAAATATCATGGCAACCATTGGGGCAGACGGAGTATTGAAAGGAATGGTACGCGAACAGCATTTCGATTATTTTGCCTATATGTACAGAGCGTTGTATGGCGATTTAAATCAGGAAAAATATCTGGAAAAACTGGAGAAGAAATATACCGGAATTCAGATAGAATCCTATAAAGTAGCCAATGCAAAGGATATGGCGAAACCAGTTGTAGAAGATTATAATTTTACGCATGAGGCAATAGTTGAAAGAATTGGCGATAAAATATATGTTGATCCGATGTTGTTTTTTGCCCAGACGGAAAATCCTTTTAAACAGGAAAAAAGAGAATATCCGATTGATTTCTCCTTCCCGAATCAGGAAAAATACATGATTAACCTGACCATACCGGATGGTTATGTGGTAGAATCGGTTCCGGCGCCAATAAGTATGGCAATGGAAGAAGACATGGGAAGCTTTAATTTTAATATTAATACTTCCGGAAATAAAGTACAGCTGGTGGCATCTGTAGATATTAACTGGTCATTGGTTCCGGCAAGTCACTATGAAATACTTAAAAATTTCTATAAGACAATTATTGAAAAACAAACAGAAAAAATAGTTCTTAAAAAAGCATAAGATGGATATAAAAAACGCACAACAGGACGTTGATAACTGGATTAAAAACCACGGGGTTCGTTACTTTAACGAACTGACGAACATGGCGCAGCTTACAGAAGAAGTTGGAGAAGTAGCCCGAATCATTGCCCGCCGTTATGGGGAGCAATCGGAAAAAGAAAGTGATAAAAATAAAGATCTGGGTGAAGAACTGGCAGATGTTGTTTTTGTGGTTTTATGTCTGGCGAATCAAACGGGAGTCGATTTACAGGCGGCGTTTGATAAAAAACTGGACTTAAAAACAAAGCGGGATCACGATCGTCATCACAACAATGAAAAATTAAAATAGACGCATCAGGGCATAAGTGCCTGTAATACCTGGAACAATGAAAATAAAACTCCTGCCTTCCGAAATAAACAGTTCGTCTGCAATTGCCATAACCGGCTCTAAAAGTGAAACCAACAGGCTGTTATTGCTGCAGGCCTTGTATCCGGAACTGATTTTAAAAAATACATCCAATTCCGATGACAGTCAGGTCATGACCAAAGCATTGAAGTCGGAAGAAACGGTTGTGGACATCCATCATGCCGGAACAGCGATGCGTTTTCTGACTTCCTATTTTGCAGTTCAGCAGGGCAGAGAAGTGGTATTAACGGGTTCTTCCCGAATGCAGGAACGCCCGATCAGTATTTTAGTGGATGCGCTGCGACAATTGGGTGCCGATATCACATACGAAAAAACGGAAGGGTATCCGCCCATCCGTATAAAAGGAACAAAAATTGAGAAACGGCAGGTAAGCCTGAAAGCGGATGTCAGCAGCCAGTATATTTCGGCATTGCTCTTAGTGGCACCCGGTCTGGAAAACGGACTGGAGCTCACGCTGGAAGGAACACTCACGTCTATTCCATATATTAAAATGACACTGGCATTGTTAGCCGAAATCGGGATAGCCACAACATTTGAAGGCAATACAATCACGGTTGCCCATCAGGCAAAAACAATCACAGCACAGGAAGTAACGGTGGAAAGCGACTGGAGTTCGGCATCTTATTTTTATTCGATTGCCGCCATGGCAAAACCCGGAACAACGATTGCACTGACCAGCTATAAAGAAAACAGCTTTCAGGGCGATAGCGACCTGGTGGCACTATACCGTCATTTTGGAGTCGAATCCGCTTTTGAGAACAATACGCTTATGCTGAAAAAAACAGCTGTAAAGATCGAAGACGCACTATCGTTTAACCTGCAGAACACGCCGGATATCGCCCAGACGATTGCCGTGACTTGTTTTGGTTTGGGAATAAGCTGCCACCTTAGCGGTTTGCACACTTTAAAAATTAAAGAAACGGATCGTTTGCTGGCATTGCAAAATGAGCTGACAAAATTAGGCGCTGTAATTACAGTCACTAATGACAGTCTTACGCTGGGAGCCGCTGCGGTTATAAACCCCGACGTCCGTATTGCAACCTATCAGGATCACCGCATGGCGATGGCTTTTGCACCCTTGGCATTACGGGTTCCGTTAGTTATAGAGGAAGCCGGAGTAGTCTCAAAGTCATATCCGGATTTTTGGGAAGATCTTAAGAAAATCGGCTTTAAAATACAGGAAATAAATGAGTAAAATCCAAGTTTTTAAAAATAAACCTTAAAAGACTTGACAACCCCTATCGTGCGATAGTATATTTGCACTCAATTTAAAATTTGTACAATGAAGTTATCTCATTTCAATTTCAATTTGCCAGCGGAATTGTTGGCGGAATTTCCTGCTGAAAACAGAGACGAAGCTCGTTTGATGGTTGTGAACAGAAAAACACAAACTATCGAGCACAAGCTTTTTAAAGACATTCTGGATTATTTTGATGAAGGAGATGTAATGGTGTTGAATAATACTAAAGTTTTTCCGGCTCGTCTTTATGGTAACAAAGAAAAAACGGGAGCAAGAATTGAAGTTTTTTTATTGAGAGAATTAAATGCCGAGCAGCGTTTATGGGATGTATTGGTTGATCCTGCCCGTAAAATCCGTATTGGTAATAAATTATATTTCGGTGATGATGATTCCTTAGTAGCGGAAGTTATTGATAACACAACCTCAAGAGGAAGAACACTACGTTTCTTATATGACGGTTCTTACGAAGAATTCAGAGCAAAATTACTGGAACTGGGAGAAACTCCGATACCAAAATACATCAACCGTGATGTAACGCCGGAAGATGCAGAAAGATACCAGACTATTTATGCTAAAGAAGAAGGTGCTGTAGCTGCTCCAACCGCAGGATTGCACTTCTCAAAACACTTAATGAAACGTTTGGAAATTAAAGGTGTTAATTTTGCCGAAATAACATTACACGTAGGTTTGGGAACATTCAACCCGGTTGAGGTAGAAGATTTATCCAAACACAAAATGGATTCGGAAGAATTGAGAATTACCGAAGAAGCTTGTGAAATAGTGAATACGGCAAAAGCCAACAAAAAAAGAGTTTGCGCTATCGGAACAACAACCATGCGTGCAATGGAAAGTTCTGTGTCTTCTGCTAAAACATTAAATCCGTATGAAGGATGGACGAATAAATTTATTTTCCCTCCTTACGATTTCAGTGTAGCCGATTGTATGGTAACCAATTTCCATACTCCGAAATCGACTTTATTAATGATGATTTCAGCATTCTGCGGACATGATTTAATGCGTAAAGCGTATGATGAAGCAATCAAAGAAGGCTATAAATTCTACTCTTACGGTGATGCTATGTTAATCTTGTAATCTGAGAATTATAATATAAATAAAAAACGTTCCATTCCGGAACGTTTTTTTTATGACATATTTTTAATTTACCTGATATACCAGTTTCATGGTAATATTGGCAGTTTTCTTTTTGGAAGCCGTATTAAACGAACCGCCCCAGGAGTATTCCTCAGATGAGTTCTGGGCGATGATCTGGAAAACCCCCATATCCGATCGCTTCAATTTACCCAATTTAGCATCGGCATTTTCGGCAATCTTTTCGGCACGGGAATTGGCGTCTTTAGTTGCTTCTGCAATCATTTCCAATTTAAGTGCGGCAAGTTGGGTGTAATAATATTCCGGCGGATTGGAATAAAGTTCCACACCCGAATTGATCAGCTCGGTCACTTCACGCGAAATGCCTTCTACTTTATCAACCTCTTTACTTTCTATCTGAACATTCTGGGAAAGCGAAAAACCGGTAAAGATTTGCTGACGGGTGTTGCCGTCGTTGTCATAAGTGTTTTCAAAATCCTTATTAATATTTACGGCAGAAAAAACAATATTGCTCTCCGGAACCCCTTTGGAAATCAGATAGGATTTGATGATCTCCCGATCTTTATCCAGCGAGGCATAAGCTTCTTTTAAATTCATATTCTTTTTAGAAAAGGAACTGCTCCATACGATCAGATCGGAAACAAAATCTTTTTTACCTAATCCGGTTACACTAATAGTGTCATTGCTTTGGTTTCTGTTCTTAAAAGCACTGGAAAACAGGAACGCCGAGATAACCACTGCAACCGCTATAATGGCTGCATTAAGATTGTTTTTCATAACTAATAAATATTTAATTGTTATAAATGTATGAAATATCGCTATTACTTTCACAAACGTAAAATCTTATTTTTTCTTATTTTTACCAAAACCAAAATAACACATAATGATATTTCAAAATACTCGTGAGTTTGCAAAGCAACTGGATGAAAAAGATGTTTTAGCGAAGTACAGAAGCGAATTTATATTCCCGCAGGTAAATGGTAAACAAGTCATATATTTCACAGGAAACTCTTTGGGATTACAGCCCAAAAGAACAAAAGCCTATGTGGATGAGGTAATGAACGATTGGGGAAACCTGGCTGTGGAAGGACATTTTTATGCAGACAAACCCTGGTGGGATTATCACGAAAGATTTGCGGCACCACTAAGTACCGTTGTAGGAGCAAAACCAGCTGAAGTAACGGTAATGAATACACTGACTGTAAACCTGCACCTGTTAATGGTTACGTTTTACAGACCGACAGCTAAGAAGTATAAGATTATATGTGAAGAAAAAGCCTTTCCAAGCGACCAGTATATGTTCCAGAGTCAGGTGCATTTCCACGGATTGGACCCGAAAGATACGATCGTAGAAATCAAACGCAGGGAAGGAGAACACAATATCCGTCTGGAAGATGTACTGGCAAAAATTGAGGAAGTAGGCGACGAGCTGGCTTTAGTATTAATGGGTGGTGTAAATTACTATACCGGTCAGGTATTTGATATGAAAACCATAACGGAAGCCGGACATAAGCACGGTGCTTATGTTGGATGGGATTTAGCCCACGCTGCCGGAAATATTAAATTGCAGCTGCACGACTGGAATGTGGATTTTGCTGCCTGGTGCAGTTACAAATACATGAACTCCGGACCAGGAAATGCGTCAGGCTGTTTTGTACATGAAATGCATCACAACGATACCGACCTGCCGCGTTTTGCCGGATGGTGGGGACATAATAAAGAAAGACGTTTTAAAATGGAACCGCAGTTTGATCCCGTGCGCAGTGCAGACGGATGGCAGATCAGTAATTTACCGGTTTTATCCTTAGCGCCTTATCTGGCTTCTGTGGAAATGTTTGCCGAAGTCGGGATGGACAAACTAATCGAAAAAAGAAACCTGTTAACAGCCTATCTGGAATTTATCTTACAGGAAGTCGATAAAGAAGTAGCCAGCGAATTTGAAGTGATCACACCGTCAAATCCGGAAGAAAGAGCTTGTCAGTTATCCGTGTTTCTGCATGGGGAAGGCAGATCCCTTTTTGAGTATCTGATGAAAAACGGCGTTATTACCGACTGGAGAGAGCCGAATGTGATTCGATTGGCTCCGGCTCCGTTTTACTGTTCTTTTGAAGATATGTATGAATTTGGGCAGATTTTACGCCAGGGGATATTGAAATAGTAAACAAAATAAATATTTTTTGTGTTTTCTCTTCATTTTTAGCTATTTTAGCTGTTAAACTTAACTAAATTTAACTAAAACCTAATTTAAAAATGAAGAGAAGACTACTTAAGTTCGCCTTTGTTTTGTTTTTATTCTCGCTGCAGGCCAATGCCCAGAGTTCTGAAAACGAAAGAGCAGCCAGAGACTTTATAAAGTCGCAGGCAAAAGATTTGGAGATAAAATCGTTTCATGATTTTAATCTGCGATTCAACCGGAAAGGACCTTCAGGAGAAACCTTGCGTTTCCAGCAGATCTTAAACGGGGTTCCGGTTTTTGAATCGGAAATAGTGGTTCATTTTTCGCCGGATGGAAAAATAACCTATTCTTCTAACAGTTACGATAAAACAGTAACGAATATTAGTGTTTCCCCTCAGTTTAACGACAAAAAAGCAATAAGCATTTCAGACAAGGCGCTGGCATTTGAAGGTGCGATAACGTCACAGGAATGCAAACTGTTTGTATATAATAAACTGGGCAAAACAACCCTGGTGTATAGAGTGGTAACGGCTGCCGAAGACCTGAAAGGACACTGGGAAGCGATCATCGATGCGCAAAGCGGAGACATGCTGAGCCTTAAAGATGTTGCCTATTATGCCCATTCGCACAATAAGGATAAAGATAAAAAAGACAAAAAAGAAAAACAATTCGGAAAAAGCATAGCCGGTACGGCACAGTCGGCAACCGGAACAGCCATGATCTTTAACCCGGATCCGTTGTCTGTTGCAGGTGTGGCCTACGGTGGTCAGTATGTAGACAATAATGATGCGACCAATGCACAGCTGGATGCGGCAAGAAGTCAGGTAGAATTGGTTGATATCGAACTTTTGTCCGGTGTTTATAAGCTGAAAAGCCAATATGTGGAAATAAAGAACCTGCAAAACCCAAATACAGGACTTTTTACACAAAACACCAGTTCCTTTATTTTTAACCGGTTCGATGCCGGATTTGAAGCAGTTAATGCCTTCTATCATATCGATAACAGTTTCAGATATATTAACGGAACATTAGGGATTCCTTTGGTACCGCTGCAAAATAACGGCGTGGTATTCTTTGACCCACACAGTTTTAACGGAGCAGATAACTCCAGCTACGGAGGCGGTGCCTTGAATTTTGGTGAAGGTGGTGTTGACGATGCTGAGGATGCCGATGTAATCCTGCACGAATTAGGCCACGGTTTGCACGACTGGCTAACAGGTGGTTCTTTATCGCAGGTTAACGGACTTAGTGAAGGTTCCGGAGATTACTGGGCACAATCCTATAGCCGAAGTTTAAGTCAGTGGACATCTTCTCAGGCGGCTTACCATTATGTATTCAGCTGGGACGGACACAATCCGTTCTGGGCAGGAAGGGTAACCAATTATAATGCTACCTATCCGGGCGGCTTGGTAGGACAAATCCACCAGGACGGGCAAATCTGGGCTACAGCTTTAATGAAAGTGTACGATCAGATCGGAAGAACAAAAGTAGACAAAGCATTTTTAGAAGGTCTGGCAATGACGAATAGTTCTACAAACCAGCAAAATGCAGCCATTGCGGTAAGACAGGCAGCTATCGATATGGGATACAGCTGTCAGGATGTGCAGGCTTTTACAACCCATTTTACAGCTACAGGATATGTATTGCCGGCTTTACCTTTAACCATTCACTGTCCGGGTACGCAAACGGTTAATGCCGGTAGCGGCGGGACTTATGTAGTTCCGGATTATAGCGGACAAACAAGTGCTGTAACGGCAAACTGTAATGCAGTTGTTACCCAGTCGCCGGGAGCCGGAACAATTGTAAATGTTGGAACACACCAGATTACGATGACTGGAACAAGCGGTACTTCTGTGAGCTGTAATTTCTCATTGGTAGTGGAAGCACCACTGGGAACGGATGATTTTGCAAAACAAAATGTGGCAATCTTCCCGAACCCGGCAAACAATGTGCTGACCATAAAAGGAAACTTTAATGCAGCCGAAGATTTTGCAATCTATAATATGTTAGGGCAAAAAGTGCTTGAAAACACTATCGAGAACGGAGAAATCACCCTTGATGTGTCAAAACTGTCAAGTGGAGTATATTCGATATTCTTTAACAACAGTAAAGCCTCTTATAAATTCGTAAAAAAATAATAGGATACTTCTTTTTTACTGATATAATGACCGGATACAGCTCCGGTCATTTTTTTTGAATATTTTTTCGCAATTATCCTAATGCGCTTATCTTTGTGACGTTAAGTTGTACCATCATCATTAGAAAATTAAAAATGAACAAACAGCAAAAAATAGAAAATTTTGATCCTTCACAACCGGGATTAGCAGATGCAAGTGTCTTTGGATTGCCTTTTACAGCAGCAGAAAGCGATATTGTTATTGTTCCGGTTCCCTGGGAAGTTACGGTAAGTTACGGAGCAGGAGCATCGGAAGGACCGGATGCCATTCTGGATGCCTCTTTTCAGGTAGATTTACAGCATCAGGAATTTCCGGAATTATGGAAGTTGGGAATCTATATGGATGAAGCACCCAAACATTGGGAAGAAAATTCAAAAAAGTACAAAAGTCTGGCACAACCGGTAATTGAAGCGTTGGAAAACGGAGAAGATATTGCTACATTTCCTGCTTTGCAAGCCGACCTTGATAAGATTAATAAAGTTTGTAAAGACTTGAAAAATGAAGTGAAGGACCGCGTTTTACATTGGATGAAACAAGGTAAAAAAGTGGCTTTATTGGGTGGTGACCACAGTACACCATTAGGATATTATGAAGCCTTGGCTTCCCAGCATGAGAATTTTGGTATTTTACACTTAGACGCACACATGGATTTGCGTATCGCTTATGAAGGGTTTACCTATTCGCATGCTTCCATTATGTACAATGCTTTGCAGATCCCGCAGATATCTAAAATCGTTCAGGTGGGAATCAGGGATTTTTGTGAACAGGAAGTAGAAGTGGCTAAAAATGCCGGAAACAGGGTTTTGGTTCATACCGATATGGATCTGAAAGCAGAAACGTTTGAAGGCAAAACCTGGTTACAGCAATGTGATGATATCATTGCTTCCCTGCCGGAAAAAGTATGTATCTCTTTCGATATTGACGGAATGTATCCCTGGTACTGCCCGAATACAGGAACACCGGTTCCGGGTGGTTTCTCTTTTGAACAGGCGGCTTATTTGTTAAGCCGATTGGCCGATACCAATAAAGAAATCATCGGATTCGACCTGGTTGAAGTAGCACCGGGAGAAGATGACTGGGACGGTAATGTTGGCGCAAGAATGCTATTCCACATGTGTGGTGTTTTTGCAAAATCACAAAAAATGAAAGTAGGCGAGAAGATTACATTCAACCGATAAAAAAATCCCCGATTGGGGATTTTTCTATTTTCAGGGCTTTCTTCCGGTTGCTAATCGGTACAGTACACCAACAATTGCCAGGATCAGCAATACATGGATTAAATTGCCGACAGCTTCCCTGAATCCGAAATACCCAACTAACCATCCGAGTAATAAGATAACCACAATCAACCAAATTAAATCTCTCATAATTAATAGTTTTTAAGTTATTTCTTTAAAATTATTAATATTTATTCTTTTTAGCTTGAATTTTAATAAAAAATTAAGGTTAACGTGCTTTTTTGTGTAATTAATTGAATGGCGCTTTTTGCAGGGCTTTTTTAAAAGTGAAAAATATGATAAAATCAGTATAAAACGGCTTCAGTTCTTAATTATTAAGTATTTTTACGCCAATTATTTAGAAGTAAATTTCATGCAAACGCACCAACGAATAGCCATAGTCGGTTCAGGATTAGTAGGGACATTATTAGCGATTTATCTAAAAAAAGAAGGACATACCGTCCATGTATACGACAGGAGTCCGGATGTGAGGAACATACAGTTTTCAGGAAGGTCGATAAATTTAGCAATGTCAGATCGCGGCTGGAAAGCTTTGGATGGAGCGGGAATTGGCGACAGAATAAGAAAAGTGGCGATACCGATGGATAAAAGAGCCATCCATCTTGCCGATAAGCCATTGGCTTTTCAAAACTATGGTATTGATGGTGAAAGTATCTACTCCATATCAAGAGGAGGATTAAACCGCCTGATGTTAACCCTGGCGGAAGAAGTGGGAGTGGAATTTTTCTTTGAGAAAAAAATATGGGATGTCACCCTTTCTGATGCGACCTTACATATCGGGGAAACCGAAAAAGGTGCATGGGAAGAAGTAAAATATGACAAAGTATTTGGTGCCGACGGAGCTTTTTCCCGTGTGCGACACCGGATGCAGCGACAAAACCGGTTTGATTATTCCCAGGACTTTCTGGATACCGGTTATAAAGAACTGAACATTCCGGCAAATCCGGACGGAACCCATAAACTGGATAAAAATTCCTTTCATATATGGCCAAGAGGGGCTTTTATGCTGATTGCATTGCCCAATATGGATGGCAGTTTTACCTGTACGTTGTTCATGCCGTTTGAAGGAGAAAACTCATTCGAATCATTAAGCGACAGACAGGCGGTTCAGGATTTCTTCCAGAAACACTTCCCGGATACCATTAATGTGATTCCGGAATTAGTAAACGACTTCTTTAAAAATCCAACCAGTTCACTGGTAACGATGAAATGCTATCCGTGGACGTATACCGATAAGGTAGCGCTGATAGGGGATGCCGCTCATGCAATAGTTCCTTTTTACGGACAGGGGATGAACGCCGGATTTGAAGATATTACCAGTTTAGCGGAGTTGATGAAGGAATATGGCGACGATTGGGAAACTATTTTTAAACAATACCAGATAATCAGAAAACCAAATGCTGACGCTATTGCGGAATTGTCTTATCGCAACTTTATGGAGATGAGTACCAAAACAGCCGATGATAAATTTTTACTGCAAAAGAAAATTGAAAAATGGTTTGCGATCAGGCATCCTGAAAAATGGCTGCCGTTATACGACAGGGTAACCTTTAGCCACCGTCCGTATGCGGAAGCTTTAGCGATAGGGAACCATCAAAATGCCATTATGGAAGAGATCATGAGATTGCCGGGCATTGAGCATAACTGGGAAACGGAAGAAGTTGAGCATAAAATATTGGCACTGCTAAAGCAGGCGTTATAAATAAAAACAAAAAAGTCGTGTCGTATAATTTATAAGACACGACTTTTTTGTTTTCGGGCTTATGCTTCCCGGTGTACGGCATCTACTGTAAAGGCCGGTTTACAAACGGAAAGATAGTCGCAGGCTTCATCAAATGGGTTGGAATACTGAACCCGGGTGTTCTTTTCGATCTTAATGGATTGTCCGGCTTCCAGGATGATCGTTTCGCCATCAATGATAAATTGTTTCTTTCCTTTTATAATATAGGTGTATTCGTCAAATTCGGGCGTTTGAAACGGCTCACTCCAGTGTGGCGGTGCAACCATGTGGGCAATTGAAATTTCGGCATTGCCTGTCGAGGCATTGCCATGATGCTCTTCGATTAGTTTACCGTCGTCTGTTGGAACAACAAACGGACTGTTTTGGATATAATATTTTTTCATTTTGTACTATTTTTTAAATATAAAGTAAACGGCCAGGACTAAAAAGCAAAAGCCAACGGCGTGATTCCACCGGAAAGTTTCGTTTTTGAAAAAAAGCAAAGAAAAAATAACGAAAACAACCAAAGTGATAACCTCCTGGATCACTTTTAACTGCATAAGGCTAAACGGACCACCGTTGCCTTCAAAGCCCACCCTGTTTGCCGGTACCTGAAAGCAGTACTCAAATAGGGCGAGTCCCCAGCTGATTAAAACTACCGTTATCAAACCGGCGTTTTCAAACCATTTCAGTTCCTTGAATTTTAAATGTCCGTACCAGGCCAGTGTCATAAAAACGTTGGAGAGGATCAGTAATCCGATAGTGATGTACCCTTTCATAATTATTTTTTAAACATTTTGGATAGTATTCCGAAAGCGCCTCTTATAAATGTCGCGCTGGTCAGGACTTTTACAATCGGATTCATGGCGCTGCTCTGGCGGGTTGCCGTGCTTTTCTGTGCTTTTTCTTCGGCTTGTTTTTCTGCTTCTTTTGCAGCCACTTCCTGTGCGGATTCTATTTTTTTATTCAGTATTTCATAAGCACTTTCCCGGTCGATGGTTTCCTGGTATTTTTTGACCAGTTTGGAATTGCTGTTGATGGTGTCAATTTCAGCCGGTGTCAGGATATCCATTCTGCTCATCGGGGAACGAAGCATACAGGCTGCTAACGGTGTCGGGATCCCTTTTTCGTTTAAAGCGGTTACAAAAGCCTCGCCAATACCCAATTGGGTTATGACTTCGTCGGTTTTGTAAAACTCGGAAATCGGGTAGTTTTCAGCAGTCATTTTAATGGCTTTCCGGTCGTTAGCGGTAAAAGCGCGCAGTGCATGCTGGATTTTTAATCCTAATTGTGCCAATACGCCATTTGGAACATCGGTAGGATTCTGGGTGATAAAATAAATACCGATGCCTTTGGAACGGATTAGTTTTACAATTGTTTCGATCTGATCCAGTAATGCTTTGCTGGCCTGATCGAATATTAAATGCGCCTCGTCAATAAAAATAACCAGCTCCGGTCTTCCGCTATCGCCCTGTTCCGGCATCTGGCTGTAAATTTCGGCTAAAAGCGAAAGCATAAAAGTGGAGAATAATTTCGGTTTGTCCTGTATGTCCGTCAGCCGGATAATGTTTATATAGCCGTTTCCATTGCTGTCAATCCGCATCAGATCGTCAATTTCAAACGACAATTCCCCGAAAAATAAATCGGCTCCCTGCTGCTCCAGTTCAATTACTTTTCTCAGGATGGAACCGGTGGAAGAAGTGGAGATCCGGCCGTATTCTTTTTCAAATTCGGCTTTGCCTTCTTCGGTGGCATATTGCAGCAGTTTTTTAAAGTCTTTTAAATCCAGCAGTGGTATCTGGTTGTCGTCACAATATTTGAAAATGATGGAAACAACGCCGCTTTGGGTGTCGTTCAGGTCCAGGATACGTGAAAATAAAACCGGGCCAAACTCAGAAACGGTGGCTCTTAAGCGTACGCCGTTTTGCGACGACAGGCTCATTAGTTCCACAGGGAAAGCCTTTGTTTCGTAAGGAATTCCGATTTTTTCATGGCGTTCGGTTATAAACGATTTTTCTTCACCGGGCATGGCAATGCCGCTAAAATCACCTTTAATGTCCATCATCAGTACCGGAATACCGTTTTGCGATAACTGTTCCGAAAGTACCTGTATGGTTTTGGTCTTTCCGGTTCCCGTTGCTCCGGCAATAAGGCCGTGACGGTTAAGGGTTTTAAGAGGGATTTTGATTTGAGTATTCGGAACGGATTCACCGTTTAAAATAGCTCCGCCAAGTACGATATGTTCACCTTTACAGTCGTAACCTGCGTTTATAGCATCTGAAAATTTTGTAGCTGTCATCTTTTGTTGTAGCAATAGTATTACGGATCGTGTTTATACAAATATACGAATCCGATTCTATAAAATATGCGGATCCGGAATATTCAAAATTGTATCTTTTTTAAAAAATTATAGAAAAAAGCAAGAATGAAAAAGAATAATAGTAACATTAAAGCGTTATTAATTTAAACTTATGTTAATGGTGGCGGGTGGAATTATAAAGAAAAGTATAGGGATTGTTAAATAATTTATTGTTAACACTTAAAAAAAATGCTTTTTATTTTTTTATTTACTCTAAAAACATAAATTTGCGAATCTTATAAGACGAGAATATTCATTTTGTAAGAAGGTAGTTATAATAAAATCAAAAAACTAAAAATTAAAAAAAATGACAAAAGTATCTAACGAAAATGTTGGGAAAGGAGCTAGCTCTAATGGATCAAGTGTATTTGCAGGTTTAGCAATTGTAATCTGTATTTTAGTCGGAGTTCTTATTTGGAAATATGTAATGGGTGCACCATCGAATTTCATCAATAACGACCCTAATGGTCATCCGCTACCTGGAAACTATTTAGGAATGGTTTACAAAGGAGGATTTATCGTTCCGGTGTTGATGGGATTATTTTTGATGACTGTTGTGTTTTCAATTGAGAGATTCTTCGTTATTTCAAAAGCAGCTGGAAAAGGGAATGTTGAAACTTTCGTTAAAAATATTCAGGTATTAATTAACCAAGGTAAAATTGATGAGGCTATCGCTGAGTGTGATACTCAAAAAGGTTCAGTAGCTAACGTTGTTAGAGCTGGTTTAACAAAATACCAAGAGGTTAAAAAAGAAGGTTTTGATAGTGAGAAAGCTACAGAAACTATTCAAAAAGAAATCGAAGAGGCAACTTCTTTAGAGATGCCAATGTTAGAGAAAAACTTAACAATTATTGCGACATTAGTATCAATTGGTACGTTAATGGGACTATTAGGAACGGTATCAGGTATGATTAAAGCGTTCTCTGGATTAGCAGCAGCTGGAGCTCCGGATCAGGCAGCATTGGCAACAGGTATCTCTGAGGCACTTATTAATACAGCAACTGGTATTGGTACTTCTACACTAGCTATTATTGCTTATAACATCTTTACTTCTAAGATTGATAAATTAACTTATTCTATTGATGAGGCTGGTTTTGCTATCACGCAAACTTACAGACGTTTCAAAGCGCGTAACAACGCATAATTATAAGGTAATTTAATAACAAATTGCAAACGGGATAGCGGAATGATGTTTCGACTATCAGGTTTGGAATTAAAAAATCTAAAAGAAAATGGCTAAAGCAAAAATGTCAAAGAAAAGCACAAGAATAGATATGACTGCGATGTGTGACGTAGCATTCTTGTTGTTATCTTTCTTTGTAATGACGTCTACGGCAAAGCTCCCAGAGCCGCTTCCGGTGGATACGCCTGCTTCTACAGTACAAACAAAATTGCCGGATGCTGATTTGGCAACAATTACCGTAGGAAAGGAAAAAGTATTCTTTGGAGTAGTAGGTAAGGATGTAAGAATGCTTACTTTGTCAAAGATGGGAGAAAAATATAATGTGAAGTTCACAGATGAAGAAGCTAAGAAATTTTCACTTATAGATGGTTTTGGAGTGCCTATCGGAAATTTAAAGCAATTGATCGCTTTAAACGGAGAAGAGCGTAACAAAGAAGGTCTTCAGCCTGGAATCCCATACGATTCTATTGATAACCAATTAAGAGAATGGATTCTGGCTGCTCGTAATGCGACAAAAGAAATAAACAATACTGAGCTTAAGATCTCTATCAAGGGAGATGCTAAAGAAGAATATCCTACTGTTAAAAAAGTAATTGATATTCTTCAAGACCAAAAAGTAAATAAATTCTTCTTGGTTACCGGTTTAAGAAGCGAAGATTTTTAATTAAAAAATAAACTGTAGAAATGGCAGAATTAAATACAGGCGACGGCGGCGGTAAAGGCAAGAAAGTAAGAAGTAAAAAACAAAACGCCGGTGTCGATTTGACAGCGATGGTGGATTTGGCATTCTTATTGATTACTTTCTTTATGTTAACGACTTCGTTGTCAAAACCTCAGTCAATGAATCTGGCAATGCCGGATAAAACGCCAAAGGATAAGCCGCAGGTTGAGCTAACTATTCCTGATGACCGTTCGTTGACAATTTTGATAGGAAAAGATAATAAAATCCTATGGTTCAAAGGACAGCCTACATCACCTTTAGAAGGTCCTACAGCTGTAGCTTTTGGTAAAGATGGGATTCGTAAGGTAATATTGGATCAGATTCAGAAAGTAAAAGGAATTTATGGAGCTGATCCTAAAAAAGGATTAATCGTTGTAATTAAACCTTCTAAGAAATCAAACTATAAAAACTTAGTGGATATTTTAGATGAGATGGCGATTACATCTGTTCCGACTTATGCGATTGTTGATATTACACCAGACGAACTTAAAATGTTAGATAAAGAAGGAATTAATTAATTCTTTCCGGACTAATTAAAAAAACTAAATTATGTCAAGATTAAACATATTTAAAAAAGGGTGGATTGATATGGTTTTTGAAGGCCGTAACAAAGCCTATGGTGCTTATCAATTACGTTCAGAGAACCCTAAAACTACAACAAGAGCACTTTTTCTTGGAATAGTTTTATTCGGTTCTGCAGTAAGTGCTCCTTTGATCATGCGATTTATCTCTGAGAATATCGGTGTTGAGAAAAAGGAAAACATGGACAAGGTAATTGAAACAGCATTATTGCCACCACCGCCAAAAGATGAAATTTTACCACCACCACCACCACCGGAGCCACCAAAGTCTGTAAACGATCAGGTGAAATTCCCTCCGCCGAAAGTGGTTGATAAAAAATTAGTGCGTGACGAAGATCCGCCAACGGTTAAAGATTTGGAAACTGCTGATCCTGGACAAAAAAATGTTAAAGGAGATAAAGAAGCAGGAGATATCCTGATCGACAAACCAGCGGGTGACGGGCCTAAAAACTCGGATATCGTTGACGATGGAAATAAAGTATTCTTTACTGTAGAAGTTCCGCCGGAATTTCCAGGAGGTATGGCTGGTTTCAACAAATACGTTCAGAAAAACTTCAGAGCTCCTGATGTTGATGAAGGTGTTAAAACATTAAGAGTTATTGTTGGTTTCGTTGTAGAAAGAGACGGATCATTAACAGACATTAAAGTTTTAAGAGATCCAGGTTACGGAATGGGTAAAGAAGCGATCCGTATGTTGCAGAATGCACCAAAATGGAAAGCCGGAGTTCAAAATGGTAGAGCGGTACGTGTAGCGTATAACTTGCCAATCACTATTCAAGTAGGAGAATAATTCTATGAATATATTTCAAATTTTTAAGCAGAAATCGCCTAAACAGCGATTTCTGTTTGTTTTAGGACTTATCTTCTTGTGTTTGTATGTCTTTATGGGACTGACTTTGATTATATGGAAATCAATGCCCATTGAGCTTTCCTATACAAGAAGAGTAATACTGGCAATTTTATTGATGATTTATGCCGCTTTCCGGTTTTTCCGTTTAATGCAGCAGGAAGATTAACCAAATATTAGGTTTAATTTCACGTTTTTAAGGTTTTGTAAAATAAAAAAAGGACTAACTTTGTAGCTATGGCTATTGCAGCTTAAATGTTTTTGATGAAAAAGATTGCTTTAAAATTATCTGTTTTACTTGGAGTGGCTTTCCTGACATTCCAAATGGGGTGTAAGAAACCAAGTGACAATCCGGAAGAAATTGAAGAAACACCTGTTTCGGGAAAAGCGACCGTTTCGGTTGAAGAAACGATCTTCCCGATAATGGAAGACGAAGTGATTATCTTTGAAAATGATTACAATCGTGCAAAGATTGAATTGCATAAAAAAACGGAAACCGAAATACTAAAATCTATTTTTCAGAATAGTTCGCAGGTGGTTGTACTGCCACGAACGTTAGACTCTGTCGAACTGAAGAATTTCAAAAGTAAAAGCATTATACCGCGTATTACGGAAATCGGAACCGATGCCTTAGCTTTTATTGTAAATGCTAAAGAAAAAGATTCCACCATCACCACTGAGGAAATTGTAGCAGTGATGCTGGGAAAAAAATCTACAAGAATCAAAAACCTGGTCTTTGATAATGCCAATTCAAGTTCCGTGAGAACAATCAGAGAATTGGCCAATGTACAGGTATTACCAAAAGAAGGTGTCTTTTCCTTAAACTCAAATGAAGAATTAATCAGGCACATTGCTGCTAACCCTGGAACAGTAGGAGTTGTTGGCGTAAACTGGCTGCTTCAGGCACCAAAAGACCTTAAGCCTTATGTTGAAAATGTTAAAGTTTTAGGGGTTAACAACAATAAACTGAAAGATAATAAGTTCTATAAACCAACGCAAAGCGCTATTGCTAAAGGTGATTATCCGATTACGCGAAAGCTGTATTTGTTAAATTTTCAGGGAACCACCGGTTTAGGCATGGGGTTTGCATCTTTTGTTGCAGGGAATAAAGGACAGCGGATTATTTTAAAATCCGGATTAGTTCCCGCAATAATGCCAAGTAGAGAAATACTGGTTAAGGATAAATAGAAGAAACCAAATAATAATAAATAACAATAAAAATGAAGAATGTAAAAGTTTTTACTTTGTTACTGTCTGTGATTGGTACTGCCACTTTTGCACAGGATTTGGAACAAGCAAAAAAAGCAGTTGATGCAGAGCAATATGACAAGGCAAAAAAAATATTAAAATCTTTAGTGGCTTCTGATGCCAATAACGGTAGAAATTTTTTCTATTTAGGAGATTTGTATTTGAATGAGAAATCTGTGGATTCGGCTAAAATCTATTTTGAAAAAGGATTAGCAGCTAAAGATAAAGGAGCACTTAACTATATCGGACTTGGGGAAATGAACCTTGACAGTGGTGATGGTTTCGGAGCGGAAGCTAATTTTGCCAAAGCAACAAAAGATATTAAAAAGAAAGATACAGAAGAATTTTTGTTAATCGGTAGAGCTTACATTAAGTCGGATCGTCCGGACTTTAAAAAAGCGATCGAAAGCCTGAAAAAAGTACTGGTTGTTGATCCTAAATCGGCTCAGGCCTATTTGAGCTTAGGTGATGCTTACTATGGCGATCGTAACATAAACGAGTCGTACAGTGCTTACCGTAATGCCTACGATTATGATAACACGTTGTTGCTTGCAAAAGTAAAATTAGCAGCGATTACAAAAAATACAAAAGCTTTCCCGGAAGCAGTAAAAGCGTTTAACGAAATTGTAGCCATCAACCCAAACTTCGGACCGGTTTACAGAGAGTTAGCAGAAACGTACTATTACTGGGGTGCCAGTGAAACAACAAACTATAATGCTTATGTGAAAAAAGCATTGGAGTACTATGAGAAATACATGAGCCTTACCGATTACTCTTTAGAGTCCCGTATGCGTCATGCCGATTTCTTAATCCTGGCAAAAGACTATAAAGCATTGGAAGCAGAAGCTAAAAAAATGCAACAGCTGGATAAAGTGAATCCGAGAATCTTACGTTACCTGGGATATTCTGCTCATGAGAACGGAAACCACCAGGAAAGTGTAAAAGCATTAAATGAATTTATTGCAAAAGCAGAAGCTAAGAAAATCATCGCCAGAGATTACCTGTATTTAGGATTAGCTAAAATCGGATTGTCTAAAAAAGCAGATGGAAAATCGTATGATAAAACGTTCTTTGACGAAGGAGTAGTTGAAATCAACAAAGCGGTAGAAAAAGATCCGGTTATTGCCAGCGAATTAAACGAGTTTGGTTTAAAACTATTCAAAGAGAAATTCTACAGAGAGTCTGGTAAAATCTTTGAAGTAGCGGTTAAAAATCCAAAATCGAAAAACTATTTGTATGATAACTTCTATTTAGGATATTCATTATACTTCAATTATGATGAGAAAACATCTCCTAAAGACGAGCTGACTAAAGCTGATCTTGCCTTTACAAATGTAATTGCAGCATCGCCGACAACTCAGGATGCACACTTATACAAAGCGAAAGTTAACCGTATTATCGATACTCCGGAATCTAAAAAAGTAATGGTGGGTTCTTATGAAGAATACATCAAAATTGTAAAAGAAAAAGGAGAAACGGAAAAAGCTAAAAACAACCTGATAGAAGCATATACTTATGTTGGGGCTTATTATGCTAATAACGGTGATAAAGCAAAAGCAGTAGAAAACTTACAGGCACTTTTAGTATTGGAGCCTGGTAATAAATATGCTACAGACACGTTGAAAAAATTGTAATCCGCAGGGATTTCGAAATACAAAGCAAACCCGGTAACACTGTTACCGGGTTTTTTTATTTGAGAATGCCGGCCCGGATAATAAACTTTAGTTAATTATGGTTAAGCTTTTTAAGATTTCAAATTATAAAGTTTTCAAAATAACTATCTTTGCAGACTATTTTAGAAACACATGCTTAAAAAAGAAATTCAATTAGCGGTAGAAAGAGGCGAAATGTTGCCTTTAATGGAGGAATTTTACACCATTCAGGGTGAAGGCTATCATACCGGTACAGCAGCTTATTTTATACGGATAGGCGGTTGTGACGTAGGATGCCATTGGTGTGACGTAAAGGAAAGCTGGAATGCCGAACTGCATCCGCCAACAGCAACGGATCTGATTGTTGAGAATGCAAAAAAATATGCCGAAACCGTTGTTATAACAGGTGGAGAACCGTTAACGTGGGACATGACTACGTTAACCCGTAAATTAAAAGAAAAGAACCTTCGGGTACATATCGAAACCTCCGGAGCCTATCCTTTAACGGGAACCTGGGACTGGATTTGTTTGTCGCCAAAAAAGACAAAACTTCCTAAGGATGAAGTCTATGAAAATGCACATGAACTAAAAGTGATTATTCACAACAAACACGATTTTCTTTTTGCCGAAGAGCAGGCTGCTAAAGTAAACGGCAAGGCTATATTGTTCTTACAGCCGGAATGGAGTAAGAAAGAGGAAATGACACCGCTAATCGTGGATTACGTGATGAACAACCCCAAATGGCGCGTATCATTACAGACGCATAAATATTTGAATATTCCATAAAATAGTTTACTTTTATCCTGGTTAATTAACAAAATAACGATGAAAAAAATAGTATTAACATTTGCCTTTGTTTTAGCAGCGCAAATAGGAATGGCCCAAACGAATGAGGCTTTCAAAAAAGATGTATTAAAAGTGATCGATGTTACCGGTTCTGCGGGACAAATGAAGCTTGTTAAGGATCAGATCATCAAAATGATCCCTAAAGAAAAACAAGCCGCTTTCCTGGTAGAATTTGAAGCAACATTACCGTCGCTATACGATAAAATCGCAAATGTTTATATGCAGGAATATACTCACGATGATATCAAACAGATCTTGAAATTTTACGAAACTCCGATTGGTAAAAAAATGACTGAAAAAGCGGGTGTTATCGCAGAGAAAAACATGACAGCAAGCCAGGAGTGGGGAAGCTCATTACAAGGAATGATGATGAAATACATGCAATAAGCACTGTAGCAACAACAATAAAAAAAGCCTGAGATTTTCTCAGGCTTTTTGTTATAATTTAAGATGCGTCAGTCGTGCCAGGTATTCAAAATGCGGACCTTCTTTTATCAGTTCGCAATGCAGGCCGTTTGCATGTGCCGCATTTTGCAGCGTATTGTAGTCCACATAAACCCAGTCAAAAGGATCTTCCTTTTCACCCTTATAGCTAACATTAAAAAGTACTTCGCCATAATAATCCACATCGGATGGAATCCATTTTCCGCCGTCTTCATCTTCATCGAACATATAAATAATATCGGAACTGTCTATTAAAATCTGTCCATGTATGGATAATAAAGTTTTTAGTTTCTGAAGAAACGGAGCGATCCGGTTCAGCTTTCCGCAAATACCGGTTCCGTTCATCAGCAGCAGGATCGTATCGAACGGCGCAGCTGTGAGCGTCATCATGTCCTGGACAAAAGCATTTTGAAGACCTCTTAACTTACAGGCTTCAATAGCGTTTTCCGAAATATCAATAGCCGTAACATCAAAACCTTTTTCCTGTAAATACAGGCTGTGGCTTCCGGCACCGCAGCCCACATCGAGAACCCTTCCTTTGGCAAGCTGCAGGGCTTTTTGCTCGATCTTCGGCATTTCTTTAAAACTGCGGAAAAGATAGGCAACACTCATACTGTCGGCTTCGGTAATTGAAGTTTCGGTAATGATGTCTTCCGGTGCGTTATGCGTCTGATAATCCAGTATTGCTTTTCCTATTAGGTCTTTCATTATTTAGTTTGTATCTTATATCGGTTATTTGTTTATTTGCTGCAGATTTATTGAATAACCTAGCTGCATATCCAAAATGGACAATCTTATAAAAAATCTTCCAAAGCTTGCCAAAGATAAGCATAACGAAAACAAAAAGTATTTCGATAAGCTGAAAAAGAAAACGCCCAAGAATCTGGATTATGTGATGCAGGAACTGCATGATGCCGAGTTTAAAAGAACGGATTGCCTGAAATGTGCCAATTGCTGTAAAACAACAGGACCTTTGTTTACAATTGCCGATGTGGAACGGATTGCCAAACATTTCCGGATGAAACCGCAGCAGTTTATAGAAAAATACCTCCGCATTGATGAGGACAACGATTATGTGCTGCAAAGCGTTCCCTGTACTTTTCTGGATCATGAAAATTATTGTATGATCTACGATGTGCGCCCAAAAGCCTGTCGGGAGTTTCCGCATACCGACAGGAAGAAATTCCAGCAGATAGCGAATCTTACGTTAAAGAATGTTGCCATCTGTCCGGCCGCGTATAATATAGTGGAAGAAATGAAGAAAAAAATGCCGCTTTAAGTTGAAAACATTCCGATCCAAAACCGATTCCGCAATCATTATGATTCTTGCCGCCTCTTTTATAGGTCCGGCAATACTGTTTATCAGTCAGAAGGATTGGAAAGGAGCATTGCTTATGTGTGTGGTGCTGGCGTTTATTGTTTACCTGTTCCTGGAAACGAAATACTACATTAAAGAGGATATTTTACAGGTAAAAGCAGGATTTTTGGTCAATAAGAAAATAAAGATCATGTCCATTCAATCGGTCATGAAAACCGATTCGGTATTAAGTGCGCCTGCAAATTCGATTACGGACAGGATTGAAATAAAATATGAAGGCTCAAAAAGCGTGATTATCTCCCCAAAAGAAAAGGCAGCATTTGTAACGGAATTGCTGGCCGTGAATCCCGCTATTGTCGTGCAGTTATAAGTGCAGACCGATTTATTTACCGGTCCAGCCACTTTTTAAAATTGGCAATCTCATGTTTGCTGACCAATATCGGACTGCTGTCATTGATGGCGGCGGTAACTTTAATTTCTACTTTCTGGCTGGAATGGCGAATGACTTCTTTGATCGCCGAGATATGGAAAATGTATTTCCGGTTAACTTTAAAAAAGAACTCCGGATTGAGTTTGTTGATGACATCCTTGATGGTGTCACTGTACAAATAACTGTTGCCGTTTGAAGTGTAAATAAAAAGATGCTTTCCGGAACCCATAAAACAATCAATATCGGAATCGTTTATTGAAATAAACTTATAACCGTGATTCACCAGAAAACGTTTCTGGTAGGAATCGGTGTTTTTGTTTTCGATGGTTGCCAGCGATTGCACCGTCTGATTCAGGTCGAAAGCGCTTTTCATCTTTTTGTATTTCGATATTGCGGCAAGCAGTTCCTGTTCTTCAAAAGGCTTGAGTAGGTAATCGATAGTAAAATGTTTGAAGACCTGTATGGCATAAGCATCATAAGCCGTAACAAAGATAATCGGACTCGGGATAGAAATTTCTTCAAAAATGTCCAGACTTTTGCCGTCACCCAGGTGAATGTCCATAAAAACCAGGTCGACAGTATGCTCTTTAAAGAAAGCAACCGCTTCTTTTACAGATTTTAAAATAGTTATTTTAGACACTGCAATGACGTCCTGTTTCTCCAAAATCGATTTGAGATAACCGGAAGCCAGATGCTCATCTTCTACAATAGCTACTTGCATTTTACTTTTTTATGTAAAAGTAAAAAAAAAGCCCGGTTTTAAAACCGGACTTCCTGAAATTATAAATTAGGGTTATTCAACTGCGCATTTCGTGGATAAGGCAGCGTATAACGCGGGTCATTCTGAATAAGCGTATAATCCTGTCCGTCTATCTGGTGAATAATCTGTTTCTGATTCATTCTTCTCAGATCAAACCAGCGATGTCCTTCTACGGCTAATTCACGTCTTCTTTCTTCAAAAAGGAAGTTGGTGAAATCCTGAGCAGACATGTTGTTCACCTGGGCACTCAACTGGGTATATCCGGCCGGCGTATATCTTTTCTGTAACAATGGCAATACCGTTGCTTTTGCTTCGGTAACGTTGTCCAGTCTTAACTGCGCTTCCGCTTTGATTAAATACAACTCGGAAGTTCTGAAAGTACATTTCTGATCCTGCTCACCACCTTTTTTAAATTTGAAGCGGCTGCCCGATGCCTGGAAATACAACGGAAAACGAAGGTCATTCTGCTGGCTGAAAGCACCAATCAGATCTGCAGAAGCATAAGAAGCCGTTTTTAAAGTACTGATAAAAGCATCGTCTAAAGCCATTACCGATTCCACTCCGTTGAATTTGTTTGGTAACACAGCGGCACTGTTCAGGTCGGCAAGCTCATTTTTATAAGTCAGAGCCGTATTGGCAGCATCCAGTGCTTTTTGCCATTCGTTACGGTACAAACGCACTCTTGCTTCTAAAGCAAAAATGGAAGCTTTGGAAAAACGGTAGTTTAATCCTGTTGCCTGTGTGGACTGATTCAATAAATTCTTAGCCTGGTCGATATCGAAAAGGATCTGATTGTAAACATTGGCAACACTTTCCGGAATGAAATTCTGTTCCAGATCCACTTCCAAAGCCAAAGGCACACCTTTATCACTGCCAGATGTCGCTGCGTTGTATGGTTTCCCAAACAGGTTGATCAGGTCAAAATAGGTAAGGGCTCTTAAAGCATGTGCTTCACCGATTAACTGGTTCTTTTCTGCTGAAGCCGGAACTTTTGCACTGGCTTCGTTAATCACTACATTCGTATAGAAAATAGTGTTGTACAACTGTCCCCATTGAAATGTGGTCGTTGCCGGATCCGGATTGGCATCTTTCCAGATATAGATGTCTCTGTAATAAACCAGCTGATCGTCAAATTCGTTCAAGGTCAGCTCGTCTGCGCGTAATGACGCAAGCGATTTGTGTCTTGGAAAAGCATTATATCCGGTTGTCAGTACGGCACGGAAATCTTCCAGCGTTTCCGGAATCACTTTTCCTTCCGGTTTAATGTCCAGGAACTCATTACAGCCGGTCATTCCGATAGCAGCAGCAAACAGAACGATATATTTTGATATTTTTTTCATGATTCTCAATTTTTAAAAAGTTAAGTTTACACCCAATGTTATTGATCGTTGGATTGGCTGTGCATAAATGTTACCAAATGTTTCCGGATCAAAATAACCTTTGTAATCAGAACTAATAACGAAAAGATTTCTTCCCTCAACGCTGAATCGAACATTCTGAATGCTCATTTTTTCAGTTACCGCTTTCGGTAAGGAATACCCCAAACGAATACTGCTGATTCTTAAATAACTCATTTCTTCTACCCAGGTATCCAAAAGCGCATAAGTGTTAATTGGCGATGCGTTTGCAAACCACTGGTATGCCATCCAGGAATCTCCGGTACCGGATTGCTGACCTACGATTCCCGGTAAGTTAGAATTCGGGTTGGAAGGCGACCATGCATTTAAAATATCTGTGGTGAAGTTCTGACCTCTGTCCACTTGTGTTCCGTTGTATGGTGGTCTTTTAACAACCGTTTGTTTTAAATTAAAAGCTGTTGAAACCGTTAAATCGAAATCTTTAACCTTAAAAGTATTGATAAAACCTCCTGTAAATTTAGGATCCTGGTCACCCATATAGGTGAATAAATTTCTGAATTCCGATGCGCTTAAAGCAGACTGGGATAATTCTCCCGGCAGGAAATCGGCATACGGGTCAAACAATTTAAAGAAATTCACAGCGCTAACTACTTCACCATTGTTGTTTAAAAACTGTGGATAGCCATTAGCATCGATTCCGGCAGTTTTCAAAGCGAAAACGGCATTAACCGGATAGCCTTCTCCTGATGGCAGGTAGCTGTTCGCTCTCACTTCTACACGGTCAATATTACTCTTGTTATGCGCAAAGTTAAAGTTGGTAGACCATTTGAAATTAGGATTATCAATGTTCTTAGTCGATAATGAAATCTCAAAACCTTTGTTCGTTACCTGAGCCCAGTTCATGTTTGTATATTCGAAACCGTTTTCAAGCGGTAAAGCACGGATACCTAATAAATCGGTACTCTTTCTGCCATATAAATCTGCTGCTACATTAATACGGTTTTTCAAAACACCTAAGTCCAGACCAAAGTTAACGTTTTCTGTTTTCTCCCAACGCAATTTGCTGTTTGGAGGACTGGTCACCACAATAGTCGGCTCCGATTGTCCCGGAAGAATACTGGTGTTGTTATAGTTTCCTACTACGAACGGAGAAGTACCTTTGTCTATATTTCCTTGTAAACCGTAAGAAGCACGAAGTCTTAAATTGCTAATTGTCGGAACATTGTCTTTTAAGAAGTTCTCTTCTGAAGCTAACCAGGAACCGGAAATAGACCATAACGGAAGGTATTTGTATTTAGGATCCACTCCGAATAGATCGGAACCGTCATATCGCACACTTCCGAAAACAGTATACTTTCTGTCGTAGGTATACGAAGCTGTTGCATAGAAAGAAGCAAAAGCATTCTCGTTTTTCGTTCTGTTGTACATTTTATAATCGGAACTGTTTGCCGTTTCCTGATTCGGGAAAATTGGCTGAATAGTGTTTCCGGTTTTACGGTCATAACCAAATCCTCTGGTATAGATACTCGTATTATAGGTTCTTCTTAACTCATTACCCACAAGAAGGTCTAATTCGTGTTTCTCATTGAAAGTCTTGTTGTAGGTTAACTGTGTTTTTACGTTATACTGGAAAAAATCGGTATTCCAGTTTTGAATGATCCCGCCATCCGGTAAGAAATAGTAATAATTTCCATTGCTGTATCGTCTGGTTTTTTCTCTTTCCTTACGGGAGAAATATGTTTCTTTTCCGGCATATTTTTCGGTACCGGAATTATCCAGCTGTAAACCGATTTGAGAAGTCAGTTTTAAATCATTGGTGATTTTATACTCCAGATCAAAAATCGCTTTTAATGCTCTTGTTTTTAATTCATACGAAGTGTTTTCTCTTTCTTCCAGGAAGTTGAACGGAACATAACGATCCGAATATCCCTGGATATCTTTGTCATATACATAATTACCGTTGGCATCAATTGGTGATAAATACGGATTAGCACTACGGGAATAATTAGCAGGATTGGTAAAAGCATCCGTATCGGAAATATAGGAAGTATTTTTACTCTGACTTCCGAATAAACCAACACCTACTTTAAACTTGTCTGATAATTCGTAATTGTTTTTTAACGTAAGGTTATATCTTTCAAAACCGGTTCCTATGGTCGCTCCTTTTTCGTCATAGTATCCTAATGAGAAATAGTAATCTGATTTTTCACCACCACCGGAAATACTCAATCCGTATTGTTTGTTCACGGCTGTACGGTATAATAAATCGCCCCAGTTGGTTTGATTTTTACGCAAAGCGTTAATGGCCTGCTGCGTTCCCGGAGTCAATGCAGAGAATCCACCGGTTCTGTAAGCGCTTAATTCGCCGGCACCGTTAAGGATACGGGAAATTTCACCGTTTCCGTCTCTGTAGGTTAAATCAGAACGTCCTGCCAAAGCCAGTTCGAAATCCACTTTCTGGTCGGCATTCATTAAATTTAACTTCGAAAAATCCGGTTTTTGCGTTACGAAGGTATTGGCAGTGAAATTCACCGCCATTCTTCCTTTTTTACCTTTTTTAGTGGTAATCACGATAACACCGTTAGCCGCTCTTGCACCATAAATTGCTGTTGCAGCGGCATCTTTTAAAATAGTAATATCTTTAATATCATCCGGATTTAAACCGGCAATAGAAAAGTTATTCAACTGGTCAATATTGTCTTTGTCATTAAATTTCGGAACGTCATTTCCTTCTAACGGAAGTCCGTCCAATACCCATAGCGGATCCTGCGGTCCGGAAAGAGAGGCAGTACCCCTGATCCTGATTTTTGCAGCACCACCCGGGGCACCATTTCCGGGAGTAACGGCTACACCGGCAACCTGACCCGCCAATAACTGGTCAACGCTGGCAACACCGGCTTGCTGAATGTTCTCCATGTCTACTTTAGTCAGGGCAGCTGTAAGTTTACGTTTCTCAATTTTCTGATAACCCGTAACCACAACTTCCTGCAATTGATTCATGTCGGCTTTCAAAGAAACATTATAGTTACTTTGTGACGACAGGTCAATCAGATATGATTGGTAGCCAATAAAACTAACCCGAAGGCTTTTTACATCTTTGGAAATTTCCAATTTGAAATGCCCATCCATATCGGTAACTGTTCCGACACCGGTACTCTGAATAATACCATTTTGTTCCGTTTTGTTGGAAATGGATTGGTTCTCAACATATACCGAAACACCCGGCATAGGTAACTTATCTTGGGAATCGGTTACCTTTCCGGTAACCGTCCTGGTTTCTTGGGCATGGCTAACATAGGAGAGGAGGATAGCCATTAAAAAAATTAGTTTTTTCATTTTTGTCAGTCAGTTTATAGTGGATTGTTTAGTGCTTTGTCAATACGATTAATTAAATCGGCATAATGATTTCGGGTTTCCTGGTTTCCGGTATTCTTCTTCAATCTTAACAGTTGCAGAATCTTGTTTAATTCTCCTTTCTTTTCGGATGTTACCTCGGTAACTCTTTTTAAAGAAGACTGGTTGATATTTCGCACCATTCGATCTTCATGAAGATGGTTACATAAGGTTGGCATACTCAGTGTTTTCGAAAACTGTAGCGATTTCTTGGCATCCGTTTTTTCAAACAGTTTGTTTGTGGAAACGATCAATACATCTACATAGTTCTTTTGTGTCATACGCTCCAGAATGGATAGTGATTTATTCTGAAGAGTAGCCCCGAAGATCTGCTGATGTACTTTACCAAACAAATTACTTACCGTGAACAATTTATCTTTACTGTTGTTTCGTTGATACAATTCGTTTTCAATCATACGAAGCAAACGCTCATCGCTGAAAAGATCATATAAAATACCATACTGCAATTCTCTCGACAGGGTATAAGGCGTATATTCATAAGGGCCAACCGGCGAATCTTTTAATGGATTGGTTTTGTCAAGTATTGAATTGAAAAACAACCATTCCGGAATTGTAATCACATTTCTAAGCAAATAATCGGTTGCTTTTCGCTGCATTGCTGCCGGAACCGGAATATAACTGGCCTTGTTGTCACCGTGTACTGTAGTGTTCAGATACACACCGCCAATATTGTTCAGTACATGACGGTTGTATAATTGCCATTGCCCGATAGTTCCGATATATAATTTCCCGGTTTCATAGTAAGACTCGTCTTTGTCGTATGTCCAGGTCAGTATATTATTGACAACGCGTTTTAAATTCTTTAAACCGTATTCACTGGCTTTAACAGCGTCATTTCCTAAGTCTTCCGACTGAGAACGAGGGTCAATTATAGCCGCACCGTCCTGCTGTTCACCGTAAAAGTAAATAGGATCATGCTGATGTTTTGTGATTAAAGCGTTCAATTTTGTTTTTTCTTCCGTTTCATCTGGATACCATCGGTATCCCCATTCTATCGCATATTTGTCATATTCTCCAATTTTAGGAGTAATCGCTGTAACACCGTCTTCCGGTTGTGCCACATAGTTATAACGGGCATAATCCATGATTGAAGGTGCTGTTCCGCCCATCTTTTCAGTAAACGCTTTGGAACGAAGTGAATCTACTTCAAACGCAAAAGAAGAGCCCATATTGTGTTTTAATCCAAAAGTATGCCCCACTTCATGCGAAGAAACAAAACGGATCGCTTCTCCCATGTGTTCATCACTAAATTTATTACCTCTGGCTTTCGGATCTATTGGTCCGGTCTGGATACGCATCCAGCTGTGCAAAGAGGTCATTACATTGTGCCACCAGATAATATCGGCTTCTAATATCTCACCGCTTCTCGGGTCTACTACAGACGGGCCCATTGCATTTGCTTTTGGTGAAGCAGCATAGGTAATTACCGAATAGCGCACATCATCTACATCAAAATCGGTATCGGCTTCGGTAGGTTCCTTAGCGATTACTGCGTTCTTGAATCCTGCTTTTTCAAAAGCGGCCTGCCAGTCATGTACCCCGTCAATAATATATTGTCTCCACTGTTTCGGAGTGGATGGGTCAATATAATACACTATAGGTTTTTTAGGTTCTACCAATTCCCCTTTCAGGTATTTTGCTTCATCTTCTTTTTTAGGTTCCAATCGCCAGCGGGTGATCAATTCCTTTTCAACCATGGCATGCTGGGTATCGTTAAAATACCAGTGCTTTTCTGTAAAATAACCGATGCGTTTGTCTAAAAAGCGGGATTGCATCGGAACCTTGTCCAACAATACGATATTGCTGGTAACACCTAAAGTTACGGATAAAGCAGGTCCGCCTTCGCTGATAGAGGTCGTTAATTGCGATTTTACCACCACATTGCCCGGAAAGGTCTTTACACTTTCTATATACGATAAATCAGACTTAACAGATCCGCCAAATCCAATCGAACTCAGTACATCGTTAAAACTCTTCTGCTTTCCGTCAAAGATCTTGTTTACTTTAATGACTACTGCTGTCGAATCACTGTTTTTGGTTTCAATGTCAAAAACCTCAATAATGGATTCCGAAAAATTGTTTTTTACCGATTCGGTTATCGCATCCGTTTCCGGTGAAGAAACTTTTGGCAGGAATGATTTCACCCATACTTTTTTGGCAACCGTATCTTTGTAAAAGGTGATTACTTTGTTTTCATAATTCATTCCTTTGTTTAATCCGGCTTCATTAACCTGCATCGGTACTTGCGATAATTTGTTTACCACAAGGAATTCTCTCCCCATTAAACTATCGGGAATTTCAAAATAAATATCGGTCTTGACCTGAATCGTATTAAAAAGCCCTTTTTTCAAAGTTCCTTTTTTTAATAATTCTGCGTAACCTTTTGTTTTTGTAATCGTAGTGTCTTTTGTCGTTTCTGATTTTGTGTCTTTTTGCTTTTTCTTTTGGGAAAATGCGGCAACATTACTTAGTAAAAACAATAATATCAATACATATTTTGTGTTTGATATGAATGCCTTTTTGCTCATCTATGTTAAGTTTAGGTTAAATAATTATCGCGAAATTTAGAAGCTTTGGCGGCGATAAAAAAACAAAACGGAGTGAGTGGCTATTTTTTGAGAGTGAGTGCTCTTTTTTTAATCAATAAGGGGTAGGATACAAATGAAATTTCCGTTTTCTTCAAATGTTTTGAAGTCTTTTTTCGAATAATAATTATATATACTTTGTAAATATTTCAGCCCAAAATTATTACTTTGTTCAGGACTGGCCTTTTTTTGTAAATTATTGCTAATAATTACGCTGTCTTTTTTAATAATAATGCGGGTTTTTAAAGGCGATTCGATGGTCGCAGAATTGTGCTTTATCACATTTTCAATACAAATCTGAAGTGCCAGGTATGGAATATCTTTAATCAGACCCGAATCTTCTTCAATTTCAATGGAAAACTGCAATTCTTCATTGAACCGCGTCATCTGTAAAAAGATATATTTCTCTATAAACGATAGCTCATCGCTCAACGGAACGATGTTTTCCTGCGGCGGATCGATAAGATAACGGTAAATTTTGGAAAGATTCAGCGTGAACTTTTTAGCGGTTTGTGCATTGACATCAATCAGCATATAGAGTGAATTCAGCGTGTTGAATAAAAAATGCGGATTGATCTGTTCCTTCAGCTGTTGCAGCTGAATCAGCGCTTTCTCTTTGGTAACCTTTTCGTTTTCCAGTAATAAATTGTTTTTGTCCTTGATCAGGGCTTCTTTTTCCAGATATTCCTTCCGGTTGGCACGATTGAACAGATAGAAAACAAAAACCAGGATAAATGTCGTGGTCAGGTAAATGGCCGAAGCATATTTTTTGACATTGTTTACATTCTCATCGGCAATCATTTTGGGGAAGTTAATACAGATGTACCAGTCGATACCCTCAAAATGAAGCGGTTTTACAAAGCGGATAACGTCCAGCTGCAGGTATTCCGACATGGCAATCTCCTCATTGTAGTCCGTTTTCCTTTTGAAAATAGTATCGGAAGGCTTCAGGTTGGAAAAAGTAAAAATGTTTTTACCGTTCTTTTCAATATCCGGATGGAAAATGCAGGTACCGTTTTTGTCAAACACAAAAGCATAGTTCGGCGCATTCTCATCTATCGTGGAAAAATACTGATGCAGCTTTTTTAAATCAACATCATAACCGTAACGGATGGCCGTTGTTTCGTCTTTTCTGATTTTAAAATAATTGCGCCAGATTAAAGTATCGCCCTTGCGGAGAATAAGACTGGTGTTTTCTTCCTTATTAATAGGATCGACCAGCAGATTGAGATTCTTTTCAAAAGACGTTTTTTGAGAAGAACTGTTGCTGTAAATTTTGCCGTTGTTAATCTGGAACCAATTGGAGATAACAACGGGATTGCTAAGCTGGATCGCATTTAAAACCGAAAGGTTGTTGGCCAGATTCTTGTCGGTACTGATTTTTAAAACCTGGTTGACATTCTTTTTCTGCTCCAGTAATCGCGAAAACTCCTGCTGGAAAACATCATATTTCTTTAAAAAACTTCTTTGTGCAATTTCCTGATTGGATCTTTCGGTGATTTTGGTGATCAGGTTGCTCAAAAAATAAATAGCAATCATGGTCATAACAATGACGCCAAGACTGGTTATTAAAAACGTTCTTCGGGAAATAGTATTTTTTAAAGGAAATCGCAAAGATAAATCAGTGTTTAGTTTTCATATATAAGGTAAGGTGCTCTTGTTTTTTGAAAAGCAGTCAGCCCTTTTTCCCATGTTTTCCGGATCTCCGTTTCGCTCAGTCCGGATTCGATTTGTTGTTGTAACTTTTTAGTGCCGGCTAATTTACTAAAGAAACTGTTGAAAAAAGCTTTTTTATCGGTAGTTTCCTGATACGCCTTTATCAGCCACTTCAATTCTAAACGGGAAACGGGAGTAGCCTGCGACAGGTCTTCACCATAGCATAACTTTCCGTTGTAAGGCGGTTCTTTAGCACCGGTATTGGGCGATGGCGTAAAGCTGAAATCGGATTTCGGTAAAAACGGAGAACCGTAAAGCTGGAATTGTTTATCTGTTCCGCGGCCTACACTAACATTTGTTCCTTCAAAAAAACACAGGCTGGCATATAAATTTATCGATTGGTCATTCGGAAGATTTGGTGACGGTTTCACCGGAAGGCTGTAAGCCAGCGTTCTTTTGTAATTGGAGCATGGGATTATCTCCAGCGGACACTGAATCCCATTCTTTAACCACTTTTCCCCATTGATCATTTTACCGTATTCCCCGATGGTCATACCGTGCAAAACTGGGATAGGGTGCATTCCTACAAAACTGGTAAACTCTTTCTCCAAAACGGGTCCGTCAACAATTTTGCCATTCGGATTCGGTCTGTCCAGGATAATTAAAGGAATGTTTTCCTCTGCACAGGCTTCCATGATATAATGTAAGGAAGATATATAGGTGTAAAAACGCGCACCGACATCCTGTAAATCAAAAACCAGGACGTCAATATCTTTCAGCTGTTCCGGTTTTGGTTTTTTGTTGCTGCCATATAGGGAGATAATCGGTAATCCGGTTTTGGTGTCTTTACCGTCTTTGATTAATTCACCGGCATCGGCAGTGCCTCTGAAACCATGTTCGGGAGCAAATATTTTTTGAACATCAATTTTATTGGCCAAAAGAAAATCAACCAGATGTACCGGTTGGGCTGTTTTCTTGCGGGAAGCATTATAATTTACAATACCGGTCTGATTGGTAACCACCCCGATTTTTTTGCCTTTTAACAACGGCTGGTATTTTTCAAAATTATCGGCACCGGTAAGTATTTCGTTCTTTTTTGAATCCGCTGCTGCAATACTGCTTGAAGTTGCTGTTTTTTCTTCTTTACTCTTAATGATAGAATTTCCACAGGAAACTGTCGCTAAAACCAAGAATAAAACTGTATTTTTGAAAACCGAATTTGATATCATAAGACTTGAGATTAGAATATTTTATAGCAAAAAGATTAATTACTACTAAAAACTATAAAAGTAGTATTTCTGCACCAATAATAAAAATTGCAATTGCAGCCATCGCGATCGGTATTGTGATGATGATTGTTTCCGTGGCGACCGGAGTAGGATTGCAACAAAAAATACGCCAGAAAATTGCCGCATTCAACGGACACGTTATTATTTCTAATTATGATAACAACCAATCCGAAGTGAGTGTGGAGCCCATTTCTATAAATCAGCCGTTTTATCCGAAGTTTAAAAATGTAGAAGGCATCAGCCATGTTCAGGCTACAGCTTCCAAAGCCGGGATTATCCGGACGGAAAATGCATTTGAAGGAATTGTATTTAAAGGAGTGGGGAAAGATTTTAGCTGGGATAACCTGAAAGAATATATTATAGCGGGCAGGATCCCGAATTTAAAAGCTGGTTTGAATGCCGAAGTGATCATTTCGCAATATCTGGCAAACAGACTCCAGTTAAAATTAGGCGATAAATTCAATACGTTCTTTATGAAAGAGGACGGAGGGAATAACCAGATGCCGAATTTGCGCCGGTTTGAAATTGTCGGTATTTATAATTCCGGATTTCAGGAATTCGATGCCTCTTATGTATTGGGTGATATCCGCCATGTCCAGAGAATCAATAAATGGAGTAAGGATGAAGTAGGAGAATTTGAAGTGTTTATTGATGACTTTTCAAAGATCAAAGAAAAAGGAGAGGAGATCTATTCCGAAATTCCGCCTACCTATAATAGTATGACTATCCAGGATAAATACTTTAATATTTTTGAATGGCTGAAACTATTCGACTTTAATATCGTAGTTATCCTTATTATTATGATAGTAGTGGCAACCATTAATATGGTTGTGGCGCTATTGGTACTCATTTTGGAGCGTACGCAAATGATTGGTATTTTGAAATCGATAGGTGCCAACAATTGGATGATCCGGAAAATATTTCTTTACAATGCCTTATACCTTATTATAAGAGGACTGTTTTTTGGAAATGTTATCGGGATAGGTGTGTTGTTGATCCAGAAATATTTTGGAGTTGTCAAACTAAATCCGGAAAACTATTATGTTACCGAGGCGCCGGTGGTTATTGATATACTATATATAGGAGCATTAAATGCAGGTACGATACTGGTGTGTCTGGTTGTTTTGTTCATTCCGTCCTATATTATTACTAAGATTTCGCCGGTAAAAGCAATCCGATTCGAATAATGACGGTCAAAAAGTGGTCACCAAGAAATTTTTAAAGCAATAAAAGCGTAGCCCCGGGTATCACCCGGGGCTTTTTTTTGATTTTTTACTCGTCTTTTATACTATATATAAGGAGTACTGTAAAAAGAAAATACAACAAAAACCATTGCGGAAGCCTTGTTTTAATAGGGATGGTGGCGGATAAGCGGGATTTGCACCAAAATCCCCTAAAAATAATTTGTTATATTAAGGATTAGTAATCAGTTTGTTAAGTAATTGTTTTGTAGAAAGGCAAAAAATAGTTTAGAAATAGTTTGGAGAAGAGTAAAAAGGTGCTACTTTTGCACCCGCAATCAAGGCGAAGTTCATTAGATATTGAGGTTGAATCGGAGTGAAAAAGGGATTAAAAAATTTTTCAAAAAAGATTTGGCTAAATGGAATAAAGGTTTTACCTTTGCAGCCCGCAAAAACGGGAAGTTCATTGAGAGATTGCGTAGGATTTTTGAGTTAAGAAGCTTTTGAGAAGCTTGAAAAAAAAACTAAAAAAAATCTTGCGAGATTAAAAAAGGATTTCTACTTTTGCATCCGCTAACTGAAAGGCTAGCGGCTCAGAGCTTAGGCTTTGAGGGGAATAAAAAAGAAGACACGTTCATAGACATATTGGATTGACAGCATATAAAGAGAGAGTAAGATTTTTCGAGTAGAAGAATAAGCTAGATAATTTATCGACAATATTAAAAATATACGATGAAGAGTTTGATCCTGGCTCAGGATGAACGCTAGCGGCAGGCCTAACACATGCAAGTCGAGGGGTAGAGGAAGCTTGCTTCCTTGAGACCGGCGCACGGGTGCGTAACGCGTATGCAATCTACCTTGTACAGAGGGATAGCCCAGAGAAATTTGGATTAATACCTCATAGTGTTATCGAATCGCATGGTTTGATAACTAAAGTTCCAACGGTACAAGATGAGCATGCGTCCCATTAGCTAGTTGGTGTGGTAACGGCATACCAAGGCAATGATGGGTAGGGGTCCTGAGAGGGAGATCCCCCACACTGGTACTGAGACACGGACCAGACTCCTACGGGAGGCAGCAGTGAGGAATATTGGACAATGGGCGCAAGCCTGATCCAGCCATGCCGCGTGCAGGATGACGGTCCTATGGATTGTAAACTGCTTTTATACAGGAAGAAACCCTACCACGTGTGGTAGATTGACGGTACTGTAGGAATAAGGATCGGCTAACTCCGTGCCAGCAGCCGCGGTAATACGGAGGATCCAAGCGTTATCCGGAATCATTGGGTTTAAAGGGTCCGTAGGCGGTTTAATAAGTCAGTGGTGAAAGCCCATCGCTTAACGATGGAACGGCCATTGATACTGTTAGACTTGAATTATTAGGAAGTAACTAGAATATGTAGTGTAGCGGTGAAATGCTTAGATATTACATGGAATACCAATTGCGAAGGCAGGTTACTACTAATATATTGACGCTGATGGACGAAAGCGTGGGGAGCGAACAGGATTAGATACCCTGGTAGTCCACGCCGTAAACGATGGATACTAGCTGTTGGGCGCAAGCTCAGTGGCTAAGCGAAAGTGATAAGTATCCCACCTGGGGAGTACGTTCGCAAGAATGAAACTCAAAGGAATTGACGGGGGCCCGCACAAGCGGTGGAGCATGTGGTTTAATTCGATGATACGCGAGGAACCTTACCAGGGCTTAAATGTAGAGTGACAGGACTGGAAACAGTTTTTTCTTCGGACACTTTACAAGGTGCTGCATGGTTGTCGTCAGCTCGTGCCGTGAGGTGTCAGGTTAAGTCCTATAACGAGCGCAACCCCTGTTGTTAGTTGCCAGCGAGTCATGTCGGGAACTCTAACGAGACTGCCGGTGCAAACCGTGAGGAAGGTGGGGATGACGTCAAATCATCACGGCCCTTACGTCCTGGGCTACACACGTGCTACAATGGCCGGTACAGAGAGCAGCCACTTAGCGATAAGGAGCGAATCTATAAAACCGGTCACAGTTCGGATCGGAGTCTGCAACTCGACTCCGTGAAGCTGGAATCGCTAGTAATCGGATATCAGCCATGATCCGGTGAATACGTTCCCGGGCCTTGTACACACCGCCCGTCAAGCCATGGAAGCTGGGGGTACCTGAAGTCGGTGACCGCAAGGAGCTGCCTAGGGTAAAACTGGTAACTGGGGCTAAGTCGTAACAAGGTAGCCGTACCGGAAGGTGCGGCTGGAACACCTCCTTTCTAGAGAATGATAAATATTTAGTTTATCGAAAGGGAAATATTACTCTCGCTGTTAGTTCAAATAATACACTTAAGAAAGAAACAGAGTCTCGTAGCTCAGCTGGTTAGAGTACTACACTGATAATGTAGGGGTCGGCAGTTCGAGTCTGCCCGGGACTACTATTTTAGACTTAAGAGAAGGAAATTCTGGAAGTTGGGATTCACAATTTAATTCTGAATTCGAAATTCGGGACAAATTGGGGGATTAGCTCAGCTGGCTAGAGCGCCTGCCTTGCACGCAGGAGGTCATCGGTTCGACTCCGATATTCTCCACGATTCCGAGAGGAAAAACCGTTCATTGACATATTGAGATAAGAAAATATTTAAAAAATAGAAAGCACAGTAATTTTGGGTTCTGCTAGCAATAGTAGAATTTAAGATAAAAGTACAATAAGCAAAATAAGGGCGTATGGGGGATGCCTAGGCTCTCAGAGGCGATGAAGGACGTGATAAGCTGCGAAAAGCTGCGGGGATTGGCACATACGAGGTGATCCGCAGATATCCGAATGGGGCAACCCACTATGTTGAAGACATAGTACACCGATAGGTGAGTGAACCCGCTGAACTGAAACATCTAAGTAGGCGGAGGAGAAGAAAACAAAAGTGATTCCGTAAGTAGTGGCGAGCGAACGCGGATTAGCCCAAACCAATGTTGTTACGGCAATATTGGGGTTGTAGGACCACGACATTTCTTGCGGATTGAATTAGAATAACCTGGAAAGGTTAACCAAAGAGGGTGATAGTCCCGTATAAGTAAGAGAAGATAAGGATAGTGGTATCCTGAGTAGGGCGGGGCACGTGAAACCCTGTCTGAATTTGGCGGGACCATCCGCTAAGGCTAAATACTCCTGAGAGACCGATAGTGAACCAGTACCGTGAGGGAAAGGTGAAAAGAACCGTGAATAACGGAGTGAAAAAGATCCTGAAACCATACGCTTACAAGCGGTCGGAGCCCTTTCGTGGGGTGACGGCGTGCCTTTTGCATAATGAGCCTACGAGTTACCGTTGCTGGCAAGGATAAGCACTTCAGGTGTGGATCCGTAGCGAAAGCGAGTCTGAATAGGGCGCCATAGTCAGTAGTGGTAGACGCGAAACCGTGTGATCTACCCATGGGCAGGATGAAGCTGTGGTAACACACAGTGGAGGTCCGAACCGGTTGACGTTGAAAAGTCTTCGGATGACCTGTGGGTAGGGGTGAAAGGCCAATCAAACTCGGAAATAGCTCGTACTCCCCGAAATGCATTTAGGTGCAGCGCTGGCTTAAGTTATATAGAGGTAGAGCTACTGATTGGATGCGGGGGCTTCACCGCCTACCAATTCCTGACAAACTCCGAATGCTATATAATGTTTACCAGCAGTGAGGGCATGGGTGCTAAGGTCCATGTCCGAGAGGGAAAGAACCCAGACCATCAGCTAAGGTCCCCAAATGTATGCTAAGTTGAAAAAACGAGGTTTGTCTGCCCAGACAGCTAGGATGTTGGCTTGGAAGCAGCCATTCATTTAAAGAGTGCGTAACAGCTCACTAGTCGAGCGGACGAGCATGGATAATAATCGGGCATAAGTATACTACCGAAGCTATGGAT
Organism: Flavobacterium inviolabile; assembly: GCF_013389455.1. NCBI lineage: Bacteria > Pseudomonadati > Bacteroidota > Flavobacteriia > Flavobacteriales > Flavobacteriaceae > Flavobacterium > Flavobacterium inviolabile. The sequence goes on from NZ_CP058278.1 coordinate 1,476,357, forward strand.
TTGCGATTTATTCGCAAGTGGTAGGGGAGCATTCTAACAGGGTTGAAGGTGATATGTGAGTATTGCTGGACTGGTTAGAAAAGAAAATGTAGGCATAAGTAACGATAATGCGGGCGAGAAACCCGCACACCGAAAGACTAAGGTTTCCTCAGCTATGCTAATCAGCTGAGGGTTAGTCGGGTCCTAAGGCGAACCCGAAAGGGACAGTCGATGGCCAACGGGTTAATATTCCCGTACTACTTATAATTGTGATGGAGTGACGGAGTGATGAAAGTACCGCGAACTGACGGAATAGTTCGTTAAAGCACTTAGCTATAGGCCCTGTAGGCAAATCCGCAGGGACTGGTGAAATGCGATAGTACTCGGAGTCTTCGGACAAAGAGATAGTGTACCTAAGGGCTTCCAAGAAAACCTTCTAAACTTAGATTATAAGTACCCGTACCGTAAACCGACACAGGTAGTCGAGGAGAGAATCCTAAGGTGCTCGAGAGATTCATGGCTAAGGAATTAGGCAAAATAGACCTGTAACTTCGGGAGAAAGGTCGCCAGCAGCAATGCTGGCCGCAGTGAAAAGGTCCAGGCGACTGTTTATCAAAAACACAGGGCTCTGCAAAATCGTAAGATGAAGTATAGGGCCTGACACCTGCCCGGTGCTGGAAGGTTAAGAGGAGATGTTATCTTCGGAGAAGCATTGAATTGAAGCCCCAGTAAACGGCGGCCGTAACTATAACGGTCCTAAGGTAGCGAAATTCCTTGTCGGGTAAGTTCCGACCTGCACGAATGGTGTAACGATCTGGACACTGTCTCAGCCATGAGCTCGGTGAAATTGTAGTATCGGTGAAGATGCCGATTACCCGCAGTGGGACGAAAAGACCCTGTGCACCTTTACTATAGCTTAGTATTGCCCTTGGATAAGTGATGTGTAGGATAGGTGGGAGACTATGAAGCGGCTTCGCTAGGAGTTGTGGAGTCATTGTTGAAATACCACCCTTTGCTTATCTGAGGCCTAACCCCGCGTTGCGGGGGACATTGCTTGGTGGGTAGTTTGACTGGGGTGGTCGCCTCCAAAAGAGTAACGGAGGCTTCTAAAGGTTCCCTCAGCACGCTTGGTAACCGTGCGTAGAGTGCAATGGCATAAGGGAGCTTGACTGAGAGACATACAGGTCGATCAGGTACGAAAGTAGAGCATAGTGATCCGGTGGTTCCGCATGGAAGGGCCATCGCTCAAAGGATAAAAGGTACGCCGGGGATAACAGGCTGATCTCCCCCAAGAGCTCATATCGACGGGGGGGTTTGGCACCTCGATGTCGGCTCGTCACATCCTGGGGCTGGAGAAGGTCCCAAGGGTTGGGCTGTTCGCCCATTAAAGTGGCACGCGAGCTGGGTTCAGAACGTCGTGAGACAGTTCGGTCTCTATCTACTGTGGGCGTTAGAAATTTGAGTGGATCTGACTCTAGTACGAGAGGACCGAGTTGGACAAACCTCTGGTGTATCTGTTGTTCCGCCAGGAGCACCGCAGAGTAGCTACGTTTGGAAGGGATAAGCGCTGAAAGCATATAAGCGCGAAACCCACCACAAGATGAGATTTCTTTTAAGGGTCGTGGAAGATGACCACGTTGATAGGCTATAGATGTAAAGGCAGTAATGTCATAGTCGAGTAGTACTAATAACCCGTAAGCTTATGTACGCGGTTCCCCCGCTTCGGTGGGGGAAGCAACTTTCTTTTAAGATTAAATAATTTTTATCTCAGTATGTTAAGATATTGTTCATTCGAATTTGGTTTAAAAAATCAAACTCAATGAAACCTTGCTCAAAGCAATGGTACCTATTAAGGTGGTTATTGCGGCGGGGCTCACCTCTTCCCATTCCGAACAGAGAAGTTAAGCCCGCCTGCGCAGATGGTACTGCAATCCTGTGGGAGAGTATGTCGCCGCCTTTCTTTTGAAAACCCTATCCATAACGGATAGGGTTTTTTGTTTTAAATAAAATTGCGAATCAGGCAATTACCCTTTCTCCACACTTTTTCCAGACTAAAATGTAGAATAATTCTACACACTGTAACAGTTTCTACATTGTTTTTTCTAAATAAATAATTTTGTTTTTTATTGTAAAAAATTGTTTTTCAATTGGTTGCGTGTATTTGCTGTTGCTGTTGGCATTCTGGTATGTTTTTTTCATATAGGTTTAGTGTAACACAATTTAACAACCTGTAAAATTTAATATTATGAAAAATTTACTTTTATCAACAGTTTTAGTTTTAGGATTAGGAACAATTGCTATGGCAAACAACGTTTCAATTTCAGAGGTTCCATCAATTGCTATCTATCAGGATAAAGAATATAAAGAAATTAAACCATCAGAAGTAAGTGCTGATGCGTTGAAAAAAATTGGTGAAAAATATGCAGGATACACCTTAACCGGTGCTGCTGTTGCCGCTGACGGTGAATACAAATTAACATTACAAAAAGACGGAAAGTCTGTAGTAGCGTTGTTTTCATCAACAGGCGAATTCATCAAAGAAGCTTAATTATTGGAATGTAGTAAGGTGAATAAGTAGAATTTTTCTACTCAGTGAGAGGAGGCTTTGCCTCCTTTTATTGTTTATATACTTTTTGGACTTAACATTTATTAACAACCAAAAACGTTAAATTTGTACGGTTTCAAATTTAATTTTAGATGAGTTCGAAAATATTAGTTGTTGATGACGATATCTCTTTCTGTGTAATGCTGAAAACCTTTTTGGAGAAAAAGGGATTCGCTGTAACCAATGTTTTTTCTGCAAAAGAAGCAGAGACGGCTTTGGAAAACGACAGCTTTGACATTGTACTTACAGACATACGCTTGCCGGATAAAGATGGGATTGAGCTTTTAAAATTAATTAAATCAAAATCTTTCAGCACACAGGTTATCCTGATGACGGGTTATACTGAAATCAGAACAGCAGTAAATGCAATTAAGCTGGGTGCTTTTGACTACGTTGGGAAACCGATAAATCCGGATGAAATCCTGCACACTATCAACCAGGCGTTGTCAAAGAAAGGAATGCCGCAGACTGCTGCAGTAGTGACGGATGCTCCTGTAAAAGAAAAAAAGAAGCCGCAAAACCAGGATTTCCCTTTTGTAAAAGGAATAAGCGATCATTCCAATCAGCTGCATGATTATATCGGTTTAGTGGCACCAACCAATATGTCTGTCCTGATTATAGGCGACAGCGGAACCGGAAAAGAATATATTGCCCATACAATACATTTGCAAAGCAAGCGAAAAGACAAACCGTTTATTGCGGTCGACTGCGGAGCTATTCCGAAAGATCTGGCTTCCAGTGAATTCTTCGGCCACTTAAAAGGATCTTTTACCGGTGCGATCAATGATAAAACAGGTCATTTTGAAGCGGCTAATGGCGGAACGTTATTTTTGGATGAAGTGGGGAATCTTTCCTATGAAGTCCAGATACAGCTGCTCCGGGCTTTGCAGGAACGCAAAATAAAACCGGTGGGCAGTAATACCGAAGTGGGTGTCGATATACGCGTTATCGCGGCAACCAATGAAGATTTACAGGAAGCGGTGAAAAGAGGCGATTTTAGAGAGGATCTATACCATCGTCTGAACGAGTTTAGCGTTAAGGCGCCAAGGCTTTCCGAAAGAAAAAACGACATACTGATTTTTGCCAATCACTTTCTGGAAATGGCAAATAGTGATCTTGAAAAAGATGTGCTGGGATTTTCTCCGGATGTCACCGATTTGTTTCTCACGTATGACTGGCCGGGGAATTTAAGAGAAATGAAAAACATTATCAAACGTTCCGTTTTATTGTCCAGAGGCGATACGGTTTTAAAAGAGGTTTTGCCTCAGGAAATGTTTGAAAACAATTTTCAGGATAAAAACGAAAGCGAATTTTTGCTTTACTCGTCAAAGGATGAAGAAAAAGCCATCCTTGATGCCCTGGAAAAAGTGAAATTCAATAAAACCAAAGCAGCCCAATTGCTGGGTATAGACAGAAAAACACTCTACAATAAAATAAAACTGTACAACATCGAGCTTTAATCCAGCTCGATGTTGAGTTTTTCGATCAGGTTGTTCATCTGGTCGGTCAGTGTTTTCAGGTAAACGGTACGATCCGCTGCCTTAAGATCCAGTGTTTTGTCTTCCAAAGGGATCAACCGGTCTACAATAGCATAGGCTTCCATTTGTTTTAACATCGGAATCAGCCTGTGTGCGAGCTGTGCAACGGCATCCCAGTCGTTATTTTGAGCAGCCGTGTTTAGCGCTTCCATATTTTCGGTACTACTTTTTATAAAAACCTTTATGATGTTGTTCAGGGCAGTTTTGTCATTCTGGGTAAACTGGTTCAGACTGCTTAAGTCATATAGTTTTTCGGTACTTTCCACCGCCGTGTCATATTTTATTTCTACCGGGGTATTTCCTTCAAAAATAGCCTGTAATTGCTGTAATAACTTATCCAGCTGAATCGGTTTCGGATGAAAAGTGATGAATCCTTTCCGGATAAAATCTTCCTGGATTAGATCGCGTTTGCCTGTCAGGGCAATTACGGGGATTTTCCGGATGGAAGCGTCCTGTTTTATTTTTTCGACCAATTCAAAACCGTCCATTTTGGGCATTTGAATATCACTGAGTACTAAATCGAAATGATTTTGTTTTAACAAAGCCACCACTTTGGAAGCATCGGTTGTTGTGGTAACCGAAACCGGATAATTGGCAAATATTTCTTCCATCAGTTTTAACTGCATAGGATCGTCATCAACGATTAACAGCTGTTTGTTTTCCAGGTAATCGTATTTCTTTTCCTGATTGTCGGAAACGGAATGCCGGTTTTGATCCGGGGCTTTTACATTCGGGATTTTAACCGTAAAGGTCGATCCGGTATGTTCTTTGCTTTCCAGTGAAATACTGCCGCCTAAAAGCTCCATGATGCGTTTGGCGATGGTTAACCCTAATCCGGTACCGCCAAATTTCTTCTCAATACCCGAATGTGCCTGAGTGAATTCTTTAAACACGGCTTTTTGCTTGTTTTTCGGAATTCCGATTCCGGTATCGGTAACGGCAATCGAAATCCAGTCGGCGTCTTTGCTAACGGAAACACTTACAGAACCTTCCTGGGTAAATTTAATGGCATTGGTAACCAGATTGGTCAGAACCTGTTTGATCCGGTACGGATCGGAAATATAAAGTGCATCCAGTTCTTCAGGGACATCCCAGCGCAGTTGGATCCCTTTGTTAGCAGCATTCGGAACCAATGGCTGGCAGGTATTTTCAATCAGATCCTTAAAATTGAAATTAATTGCTTCAATCTTTATTTTGTTGTTTTCCAGTTTTGAAAAATCAATCAGGTCATTCACCAGCTTTAGAATATAATGTGAGGAGTGCCTGATGTTGTCCAGGTATTGCAGCTGCTTCGGCGTAACCGGTGTGTTTTTTAATAAATCGGAAAAACCGATCACGCTACCCAAAGGTGTCTGAATGTCGTGTGTTACGGTTGCCAGCAGCATGGTCTTGCTTCGGAGTAAGTCTTCTTTTTCCGAATTAAGGCGTTCCAGCTGCTGCCGGTATTTCTGATTGATGTTCAGGTCACGAATAATAATCAGCCCGAAAAGCAATACCAGTAATAAGGCAGCGGCGCCAATCCAGGCGATATTTTTGGTGGTTTTGCTGATGGCATATTTGGAATCGTTGATCTTCTGATAGGATTTTTGCAGAATTTCTTTTTCTACGGAAGTAAGCACATTGCGGAGCTGGTCGGATATAACCCTGTTCTCATCCAGTAGTTTCTGTTCTCTCATGAACAGCTGACTTTTGATGCGGTTTTCTTTGGTAACAACATCCGAAATGATCTTTTCAAAAGCCAGTACCAGCGAGTCATTCGAAACCGGTAAAATGCTTAAGGAATCCCGTTGATGCGGATTGAGCACATTGTCCAGAAATTTCCGGATCTGCGAATTGTTCCGGGCACGGCTGATGGGCTGGAAATTGAGCACCAGCGAATCTTTAACATTGTATATTTTAGTAATGGCTTTGTCCAGATTGTTCTCGTGGCTGTATTTTTTACGGAAGTTCAGAATTTCACTGATACTGCGTCTTTTCTTTTGCAGCAGCATCTGGATGGAATCAAATTTGGCAAGCTGATTTTCTTCGGCATCCGTTTTTATGGTCTCGATCTCAGCATTGATACTGTCTAAAAGGCGATGGTATTCCCGGATGCTGCTTTTGCTTTCGGTAAGCATGGCCGCTCTTCCCACAGCTTCGGAGGCATACAGATTGGTAACCACATTACTGATCATCAATATTTTCTTATTCTCTTCGGAAGCCGTTTCTTTTGGGGTGGCAATCTTTAAAATTTCAGAATAGATATACCAAACGGAAATAATGGCAATAACGATTAAAAAGAAATAACCTATTACGACTTTAAATTGTAAGGACTTTGCTTTTTTATTCATTCTATAAAGATAATTTATCTGAATTTTTATTCAAAAAAAAAGTCCAACATTGCGTTGGACTTTTCGTTTTATGATGAAAACCTTAGGAAATAAGGCTTCTTGAAATAACAATTTTTTGGATTTCTGAAGTTCCTTCATAAATCTGGGTGATTTTTGCATCACGCATCATACGCTCTACGTGGTATTCTCTCACGTATCCGTTTCCGCCGTGAATCTGTACCGCTTCGATAGTAGTATCCATTGCTACCTGTGAAGCATATAATTTTGCCATAGCACCCGATTGTGAAATATCCTGTCCGGCATCTTTTTCACTGGCTGCTTTAAAGCAAAGCATTCTTGCCGCAGTGATTTGTGTTGCCATATCGGCTAATTTGAAAGCAATTGCCTGGTGTTTGAAAATTTCTTTACCAAAAGCTTTACGCTCCTGAGAATATTTTAAAGCCAGTTCGTAAGCTCCGGCAGCAATACCTAAAGCCTGGGAAGCAATACCAATACGGCCTCCGTTTAATACACCCATTGCAAAGTTAAAACCAAAACCGTCTGCACCGATTCTGTTTTCTTTAGGTACTTTAACATCTGTAAACATTAAAGAGTGTGTATCGGATCCGCGGATACCCATTTTTTGTTCTTTTGGTCCGATCTCAAAACCAGCCCAGCCTCTTTCAACGATAAAAGCATTGATACCTTTATGTCCTTTTTCTACATCTGTTTGTGCAATTACAATATAAGTAGAAGCAGTATTACCATTTGTAATCCAGTTTTTAGTACCGTTTAATAAATAGTAATCCCCTTTGTCAATTGCTGTTGTTTTTTGTGAAGTAGCATCAGAACCGGCTTCCGGCTCCGATAAACAGAAAGCACCAATAACTTCTCCTTTAGCAAGAGGAACCAAATATTTTAATTTTTGTTCTTCGTTACAGTATTTTTCAAGACCTGCACATACTAAAGAGTTGTTAACTGACATAACAACTGCAGCAGAAGCATCAATTTTAGCAATTTCTTCCATCGCTAAAACATACGAAACGCTGTCTAATCCTGCTCCGCCATATTTTGGATCTACCATCATTCCTAAGAAACCAAGTTCCGCCATTTTCTTTACCTGTTCTTCTGGGAATTTTTGGTGTTCATCTCTTTCAATTACACCCGGTAGTAATTCAGTTTGAGCAAAATCACGAGCCGCTTGCTGTATCATTAAATGCTCTTCAGTCAGTTTAAAATCCATTTTAATTTAAGTATTTTGTTTGCGTGTTTTTTTAAAAAGTTCCCAAATATAGGGTATAAATATCATACTTTCAACTGGATTGCCTAATTTTAACCCATGCAAAATAGTGTATATAAAGTTATCGGTGTAATGTCAGGGACTTCCCTGGACGGAATTGATCTGGCAGTCCTGGTTTTTACTTTTCAAAATCAAAAATGGACCTATACAATTCAGGAAAGTGCCACGGTGGGTTATTCTGCTGATTGGGTTGTAAAATTAAAAGAAGCCGTTTCGTATTCTGAATCCCGGCTGAAAGAACTCAATAAAAACTATACGGAATTGTTAGCGAAGGTGATTCGTGATTTTATAAGCCGGCATGACATTCAGGAAATTGATGCGGTCTGTTCCCACGGGCATACGATACTGCATCAGCCGGAAAAAGGATTTACGCTGCAGATTGGCAATCTTCCGGAAATAGCCGCACTTATTCATCAGAAAGTGGTTTGTGATTTCAGGGTTCAGGATGTGGAACTGGGCGGACAGGGTGCGCCTCTGGTTCCGATTGGCGACCGCCTGCTTTTTTCGGAATATGACTACTGTCTGAATCTGGGTGGTTTTTCCAATGTGTCCTTTGAAGAGAACGGGGAACGCATCGCTTTTGATATTTCTCCGGTAAATACGGTGCTGAATTTTTATGCCGGTAAACTGGGTTATGATTATGACGACAAAGGGAAGCTGGCTGCTCAGGGAACTGTTTCGGAAGCCTTGCTGGCCGAATTGAATGCGCTGCCGTTTTATCGCAAACAGTATCCGAAATCACTGGGGTTTGAATTTGTAAAAGAAACGATTTTCCCGATCATTGAACTGTATCCCATTACTGCAGAAGCAGTGTTAAGAACGTTTACGGAGCATATTGCTTTCCAGATTGCCGAAGCGTTGCCGGTTAAAAAAGGAAAACTGCTGGTAACCGGCGGCGGTGCCTACAATGATTTCCTGATTGCACTTTTGAAAGGTCATTTGCCGGACATGACCATTGCCATTCCGGATCCGAAAACAATTGAATTTAAAGAAGCCCTGATCTTCGGATTATTGGGCGTTTTAAAACTTCGGAATGAAGTCAATGTGCTGGCCAGCGTTACCGGAGCCAGGTATAATCACAGTTCCGGAAGAATTTATGATATACAGTAAAAACTTTGAGACTTTAAGAGTTTCAAGCTATATTTGTGCCACTTAAAAAACAACAATACAATAAAATTATATACAATGAAAGATTTATTGAAGAAATTCGAAAATAAAGAGCCGGAAGTAGTATTCCATTGGAAAGATGCTGAAACAGAAGCAGAAGGTTGGACGGTAATCAACTCATTAAGAGGTGGAGCAGCCGGAGGAGGAACCCGTATGCGTAAAGGATTAGACATGAATGAGGTTCTTTCACTTGCCAAAACAATGGAAGTGAAGTTTTCGGTTTCGGGCCCGGCTATTGGCGGTGCAAAATCTGGAATTAACTTTGATCCTAACGATCCGAGAAAAAAAGGTGTATTACAACGTTGGTACAAAGCGGTTTCGCCATTATTAAAAAGTTACTACGGAACCGGTGGAGATTTGAATGTTGATGAGATCCACGAAGTAATTCCGATGACAGAAGAATGTGGGGTATGGCATCCGCAGGAAGGTGTTTTTAACGGACATTTTAAACCGACAGAAGCTGATAAAATCAACAGAATTGGACAATTACGCCAGGGAGTTGTAAAAGTGATTGAAAACACGACTTTCTCTCCGGACATCAACAGAAAATATACGGTTGCCGATATGATCACCGGTTATGGTGTGGCGCAGGCGGTACGTCATTTTTATGATATTTACGGTGGTAATGTTGCCGGTAAAAAAGCAATTGTTCAAGGATTCGGAAATGTAGGTTCTGCTGCCGCATTCTATTTAGCAGAAATGGGTGCGAAAGTAATCGGTATCATCGACAGAGACGGTGGTGTGATCAAAGAAGACGGCTTTACATTTGAAGAGATCAGAACATTATTCCTGAATAAAGACGGTAATAAATTAGTAGCAGACAATATGATCCCTTTTGAAGAGATCAATGCTAAAATCTGGACTTTAGGAGCGCAGATCTTTACGCCATGTGCAGCTTCAAGATTGGTAACAAAAGAACAGCTTGACAACATGATCGCTTCCGGATTGGAAGTTATCTCTTGTGGTGCGAATGTTCCTTTTGCCGATAAAGAAATTTTCTTCGGTCCTATTATGGAAGAAACCGATAGCAAAGTGAGTTTAATCCCTGACTTTATTTCCAACTGTGGTATGGCGCGTGTATTTGCCTACTTCATGGAGAAAAAAGTTCAGATGACGGACGAAGCTATTTTTAACGATACGTCCGATACGATTCGCAAAGCCATTGAAAAGGCACATGCGCTAAATGCTGACAAGAAAAATATCAGTGCGACAGCCTTTGAAATAGCACTAAAACAACTTTTATAATTAAAAAACACCCAACGAAAGTTGGGTGTTTTTTTTAACTAATAATTATTTACCTTTATCTCCGTTATATAAAAAGGAATAATATTTGCTAATACTATAAAAAGCATCTTATTTAATAGACAATGAAAGGATTCGAAACGGAACAGGAAAAGAAATCATTCGTAATAACAACCATCTTATGCGGGCTTATTGTTGCGCTGTTGTTTCTTTTGAAATTTACGTCCAGTCTTGATATCATGCAAATGCAGCTGGAAGGCGGAGGCGGAGGTGGTATTGCCGTAAATTTCGGTGATAGCGATGTGGGTTCCGGGAAAAACTTCCAGAGCGAGGTTTTAAACGTAGCCAATCATGCTAAAGCAACTCCGGCAGCTCCGGCACCGGAGGAGGAAATAATCGGTCAGGATTATGACGATGCTCCGGTAGTGGCAACAACTAAAAAGACAGAAAAAACAAAACCGGTTGATAAACCGGCAGTGGTACCGGAGAAAAAACCGTCCAAATCGACCAGTGATGCCTTGGCAAATTTGTTAGGCGGATCTAAAAACGGTGGTGACGGCGATGATAAAGCCAGTGGCAATAAAGGAAAACTGGACGGCGATAAAAATGCTTCCGGTTATTATGGCGGCGGCGGTTCCGGCGGTGGAAAAGGTTCCGGTGACGGAACCGGTGAAGGCAGCGGATCGGGATCCGGAAAAGGCGGCGGTTATGGAAGCGGTAACGGAACCGGTGTTGGAAACTACCAGCTGGCCGGACGTAAAGCGATTTCGAAACCACGTCCTAATTATAACTGCAATGAAGAAGGGCAGGTTGCCGTAGCGATCGAAGTGGACAAAAACGGAAAGGTTATTGGTGCAGAACCCGGAGTAAGGGGGACAACCAATGCCGCGAAATGTCTGCTGGACCAGGCTAAAATAGCTGCACTGCAAACAAAATTTGACCCAAACCCGGGCGCACCTGACAAACAGGTCGGGAAAATTATATATAACTTCAAGTTGACAGAGTAAAGAACTTCTTTACTCTTTTTCTTTTACAGCAAATGAATTATCAGGAAACTTTGAACTGGATGTTTGCACAACTTCCAATGTTCCAGCAACAAGGCGCTTCTGCCTATAAAAAAGATTTAACGAATACCTTACTGCTTTGCAAACATTTGAATAATCCTGAAAAAGGGATCAGAACGATACATGTTGCCGGTACGAACGGTAAAGGTTCGACCTCTTCAATGATTGCTTCCGTTTTGCAGGAAGCAGGATACAAGACAGGATTGTACACGTCGCCGCATTTAAAAGATTTCAGGGAACGTATTAAGATTGACGGTGTGGAAATACCGGAAACGTATGTTTGTGATTTTATAGCGCGTAATAAAGCTTTTTTTGAATCCGGTCATCTGAGCTTTTTTGAAATGACTGTCGGACTGGCTTTCGAGTATTTTAAGGACCAGCAGGTCGATGTTGCAGTGATAGAAGTAGGAATGGGCGGCCGGTTGGATTCGACCAATGTGATTGCACCGCTGGTTTCGGTGATCACGAATATCGGTTTTGATCATACGCAGTTTTTAGGCGATACTTATGAGGCGATAGCTTTTGAAAAAGCAGGAATCATTAAACCCGGTATTCCGGTGGTTGTGGGCGAATATAATGCCGCAACCCAACCGGTTTTTATTGCAAAAGCCAAAGAGTGTGCTTCGGAGATTTATTTTGCTTCCGATCTGGAACAGCAGGATTATCCGATAGCTTTGCTGGGCGATTACCAGGTGCACAATAAAAAAACAGTATTGCAAACTATTGATGTCCTGAAAAATGTTTTTACGATTTCGGAAGAAAATATAAAAAACGGCTTGTGGCATGTGGTTAAAAATACAGGACTTCACGGAAGATGGGAGCAGGTTCATAGCAATCCTAAAGCAATTTGTGATACGGCACACAATAGTCACGGGCTGAAAATTGTGTTGAATCAGATAAAAAAGGAACCATTTGAAAAATTATTCTTTGTTTTAGGAGTGGTAAATGACAAAGATCTGGAAACGATCCTGCCTTTATTTCCAAAAAATGCAAAATATTTTTTCTGTAAACCAAATGTTCAAAGAGGACTGGAAGCTTCCGTTTTACAACAAAAAGCAGCAGGATTTGAATTGTTTGGAGAAGTATATAATTCTGTTTCAGAAGCTTATGCGGAAGCGTTGCATACAGCGGGAAAAGACGACTTTATCTACGTTGGCGGAAGCACTTTTGTTGTAGCGGAAATTTTATAAATTTTTTTTCGATTTTGTTTGCAGATATAAAAAAGTGTCCTATATTTGCACCCGTAATCAGGAACACAATTACTGATTACAACAACAAAAAGGGCGATTAGCTCAGCTGGTTCAGAGCACCTCGTTTACACCGAGGGGGTCGGGGGTTCGAACCCCTCATCGCCCACCAAAAAACTCCTTAATTTCTTAAGGAGTTTTTTATTTTAATATACCTTCCTAATACAAACCGTCTGGTTTGTTTACTGTTTGAAAAACAAATCTCACCTTATCAGAAAAACGTCAATCATAGTTTTTTTAAAATTATAGTCTGATTAAGTTTACCCCGCGGGAACTTGAAAAAAGGAATTAAAGACAAACAGATTAAGTAATCTGCATAATAATTACCCCCGGTTTATCATAATTTAGAGGTCTGGGCTTAATTCAAAGATCGTTTAATGTGTAGGAAAATTATGTTTCATTTAACTTAAAGCATAGATATTATTAACAGTTACTAAAGCAAATTATTATATGTTTGACCTTAACAATCAAATTCTATTTTATGAAAAAAAACTATTTACTAATTATCATTTTCTTTGCCTTTTATTCTGTAAATGCTCAAAATGAAAACGCTGAAAATGTGAAAAAAAATGAATTAAAATTAAATGTAGTTATCCCGCTAGTTGGCAGTGCATTTGAAGGGACTTACGAAAGGAACTTAAACAGTAAGTCTTCCATAGGTGTTACGGGTTTGTATGTATTTAATGATAATAAAAATGAGGATATGAATTATTTTGTATCACCCTATTACAGAAGATACTTTGGGAAGAAATTTGCTTCTGGTTTTTTTGCCGAAGGATTTGGAATGTTAAGTTCAATAGATGGAAAAAAAATATACACATCAGAAGATCATTCAGTATATACAGAAAATCCCGATGTTATTGATTTTTCACTTGGAGTTGGTTTAGGAAGTAAATGGGTTACTAAAAGTGGAATTATATTTGAAGTTAATGCTGGCTATGGAAAACTATTATTTAACGCTGATAAAACTGACCACACCATAGTTGCGAGATTTGGTTTTCATGTAGGCTATCGATTTTAAAACAATAATTGAATAACACTTTTTAGAACGTCGGGCATAATTAAAGTTACTAACGAAAATATCCAATCAGTTAATACTACTGGTAACAACGATTTCGCGCTATTGTTGTTTTCGTTGTAGAAGTTTTAAGATCAAAATATTTTTCATTTTATATTTTTGAAAAAAATCAAAATTAGGATTAAGTGTTCGATTACAGCCCCTGACAGTCCACACTAATACAAAAACCGCTATTGGTAACAATAGCGGTTTTTGTATTTATTACAGCTAATTGCTATAATGGAGCATTTTTTTCTTCTTCATGTTTAGTAAAATAAAAATGGGATCCTTAATGGTAATTTTTAAATTAGTACATTTACTTTTGTTATAAGTCACGTTGTTTTTAACATACAAATGGCCTTTACATCTATTTAAAGTCTACAATTTTTTATACCCTAAAATGTCCATATTAAAAAATATAAGGGAGCAACAAAATCTTACTCAGGAAGAATTAGCGGATCGATCCGGTATTTCGACAAGAACAATACAAAGAATTGAAGCGGGAACAAAACCGAAAGGATATACCCTAAAAATATTAGCAAAGACATTAGGTATTAAAGAAGAAGAGTTACTGCACAAAAAAGTAGAGGAAGCAATTGCAGGAAATCCGGAAGAGAAGGCAATCCGTATGGAAGAACCGGTTTTAGTAAATTATTCATTAATAAAACTAATCAATCTTTCGTCGATACTCTTTGTCATTCTTCCACCCCTTAATATTCTTTTTCCGGTTGTATTGATGTTTACAATGAAGCAGAAAAATCAGGTAATCAGGCAAATTATTTCGATTCAGATTATCTGGACAATTGCAGCGCCCATTATATTTATGATGGTAATTTTTACAAAGCCTGGAAATAAGGTTACATTGTTTACGATGATAGTACTGGCTTTAGTGAATATTTACATAATCCTTAGAAATGCAATGGAGATCGATAGAAATAAAAAGCTGTATTATAGGTTGAATTTCAGTATGATATAAGTTTGTCAGGTATTTGTCGGGTTATTGTCGGGAAGATTTTTATGATTTACGGAAACGTATTTTTAATCTTTGCCGAAAACACGAACAATGGCAAAACAACTTTTTTTAGGCTTCATTTTGCTCATCACTTTTGCGCCAGACAGTAAAGCTCAAGTTGAGCGAAATTCCCGTTTATACACTACAATACTTTTAAAAGACAGCCTGCTTTTTAATGCAGGGTTTAACACCTGCGACATATCCCAATTTGAAAACCTGCTGGCAGATCAGTTTGAATTTTTTCACGATAAGGATAGTATTTCGAACAAACAAAAGTTTCTTAATGATTTAAGAAATGGATTATGCAAATCACCAACAACCTATCGATCAAGAAGAGAATTGGTATCAGGAAGTACCCGGGTTTTCCCGCTGTATAAAAAAAACGTTTTGTATGGAGCGGTTCAAACAGGCGATCACCGGTTTTACGAAACCATTTCAGGTAACAAAGAAGCGTATGCAGGTTCGGCAAAATTTACGCATGTCTGGCTGTTGCAAAAAGGTGTCTGGAAACTTGCTAAAGGTTTGAGTTTTGACCACCAGGACACCGATAGTGCCCGTTACCAAGCTGCTGGTTTTGATAATGATGCGGCAATAGAAAAATGGATGAAGGAAATCCATCTGCCAACTTTAGGAATCGGGGTTATTAAAGATGGAGAATTACAGCAGGTAAAGGTTTTCGGATCGTTGCAAAATGGAATTTCGGCACCCTATAATACTATTTTTAATGTAGCGTCATTGACCAAGCCGGTGACTGCAATGGTAGCATTACAATTGGTTAGTTTAGGCAAATGGAATCTGGATGCGCCTGTTTATAAATATTGGACTGATCCCGATGTTGCACAAGATGAAAAACACAAAATATTGACGACAAGACATATTCTTACACATCAAACAGGATTTCCCAATTGGCGTTGGAATAATGAGGATGGAAAGCTGCATTTTGAATTTACTCCGGGAACAAAATATCAGTATTCGGGAGAGGGGTATGAATACCTGCGGAAAGCATTGGAAAATAAATTTCATAAATCACTGGACCAATTAGCGGCAGAAATGATCTTCAAGCCATTGAAGATGGCTGATACAAAATATATTTGGACGGAAAGAACAGATAGTACAAGATTTGCAAGGGGATATAACAACCAGGGCAGGCCTTATAAAACGGTTAAGCATAAAACGGCAAATGCGGCAGATGATTTGCTGACAACGATAGCGGATTATGGTAATTTTCTGGTAAGCGTACTGAATGGTGATGGATTATCAGAAAAGGTATTTACTGCTATGATGAGCAAACAGGTTGCCATCAAAAAGGATAAATATTTTGGATTGGGTTTTGAAATCTATGATTTAGGGAACGGAGCGATTGCGTTATCGCACGGCGGTGCCGATCAAGGCTGTCAGACAATCGTGTTTTTATTGCCTGAAACCAAACAAGGGCTTATCATATTTACTAATGCAGATGAGGGTTATAAAGCTTATGAAAAAATCCTGACGCACTATCTGGGCGAATACGGAAGAAAAATAATAGCTATAGAAATGCATGCAGAATAATATGGTACGGTAGCCTTCATGTTTTTAGTCTGTGCTTTATAGGTAATACCAGAAGCGGGATACCCGGTTTTTTATTCATACAACAAGTAATAGTTATTTAAATAGAAACAGCAAGAACCCGGTGCTGCTATTTTGTGTTTTATTTAAGAGTGATACCGTTTATATTTGTAAGTGATATCATATAAAACCACATCTTAATGAAACAGCTACTTCAAATCCTTTTTCTTTTTTTGACAACGTATGGATTTTCTCAGCAAAGCCTGCCGGTTATAAAGGCTGCCTCCAAAGCGGCGACTATACACGAAGAGGGACAGCTCAAAAGAAAATGGAACGTAAGTCCGGAAATAAAAATAGATGCTTTTACGACCAATAAACTGATCCGTCCGACAGCCATAAAATTTAAAACCGATATTGATTCCATCGGCTTTATCCTGAAACCGGGGCAGTACAAAGACTTTATTGTTTTGCTGAATGGCAAGGATTCCTGCTATACAAGAATTGAAAGTCCGGCAATCAAAGATTTCAGGAAATTAAAGCCGGAAATCCATGATACGATTCCGCTTTTCATCAATAGCCAGAATACGATTTCCGTTAAGGCTGTCCTGAATAAAATAGATACCTTAAACCTGAATTTCGATTCCGGAGGCACAGAGCTGGTGCTGATAGAAGAAACGCTGAATAATAAAGTGAAAAGTGAATTGAAACTTTACAACACCCCTTACGAAGTTGCGATCGGGAGCAGGGTGTATAAAACGAAAGTATACGATACCAAGGTAACAGGAAATGGTACCGACGGGCTTATAGGCTGGGATCTTTTTGACGGAATGATTGTAGAGCTTAATTATGATAAAAATATAATGGTGATACATTCCAGGCTGCCTAAAGCTTTAAAGCGTGACAAAGCAGCTGTAAAACTGAATATGAAGTATTTTAATTACCGCTTTTTTACAGCGGCACAAATTGCCCATCGCGGAACTAAAGTAAACGACTGGTTCCTGTTTGATACGGGTTACCAAAGAACTGTAATGCTGGATAATGACCTGCTAAGAGAACAAAAATTTCCTGCCGATCAAATGGAAGTGATTAAGAAAGTGATCATGCGCGGTACCAAGAACAACGAAATTCCTGTAATAACCTCAAATCTGGAAAGCCTGAAAATAGGGAAACACGAACTTAAAAATGTTCCTGCACAAATAATGACAACCAGTAAAACGATGTTTGATGCCAACATTCATATTCTGGGGAATGAGGTCTTGAAAAGGTTTAATACTTTTATGGATTTTCAGGAAAACGTTGTTTACCTGCAGCCGAGTCATTTGTTTAATGTGGATTATATCGAAAAGACATAAGGTGTGCTTTTGGAAAATTCCTGCTTCAAAGCAATCCATGATATCGGTAATTTTAAATGGTATTAAAAGGGGAGCGGCCGTCTGGCTGTAATTCCCGATATTTTATAAAAAAAACCACAGCTTAGCTGTGGTTTTTTTATTTATTAGTCATAATTTTTCTCGATTTCTTTTAGTGCATTGATAATGCTTTCTGTTTTGTCATACTCTTTGCGCATCTGTTTTTTACCAATGATAAAATAGGCTATGAGCATCCAGGCAATAAAGACGGTTAAGCCGACGGTTTTGAACATTACCGACATTGGCTGCATCACTTCTATAAAGTAAAGTCCGCTGGCAATGCTTAACAGGACAAAATAAAGCAGTGTGTATTTGGTACTTACTTTCTGCTGGAAACTGTAAAAATGCTCCATTTCAGATAAAACTACTTTTGGCGAAAGGGTCAGGTCAATTTTTTTCAGCATGTTGAGCTGGTACAAACGTAACGCGGAATAGGCTAAAATAGTGAACAGCATTAAGGCTACGCCGGTAAATGTTGTTGCCATTTTAAAGTCAATGCCGCAAACAATTCCGCCGATAGCGACAGTGGTTAATAAAAGTACCATAACCTGTATGATGATCTTATTTGCCATTTGCTTTTTCGCTTTCTTTGCTTTATCGATAATGACGGTAACATCGGGAAGTGTGCTTTCTTTTTGTTGCTGCCACAGCTCTTTCAGATTATCAAACTCTTTCATATTTCTTGTAGATTGTGCTTAACTGTTGTTTAATACGGTGGATTTTTACTCTCAGGTTGCCTTCTGAAATTTCGGTTGCTGCGGCTATTTCTGCATAGGGAACGTCTTCCAGCAGCATCGTAATGATCAGCCTGTCGGATTCTGCCAGTTCGCTGATGCATTTGTATAGCAGCTGGATCTGTTGTTCTTTGCTGTCGGGCTCTTCTGTTTTTAAATGGATGTTGCTGTTTTCAATAGCCGTTGTCTTTTTGTTTTTTTGAGAACGGATATGATACAGGCAGGTGTTCACGGCAATACGGTATATCCAGGTGGCTATTTTGGATTCTCCCCTGAACTTGTCATAGTTTTGCCATACTTTGATAAAAACCTCCTGAAGCAGATCGTCGGCTTCCATCGCGTTTCCGGTGTATCCGAGGCATATCCGGTGTATTTTAGCCGCGTATTGGGCGTATAAATCCCTGAAAACGGTATCTCTTTGCTGCTCTAATGTCACGTGTGCTTATTTTGAATTTAAAAAAGTATCGATTTCCGTATAAAACCATTCCGGCTGGTCATACATGATAAAATGTTTGCTGTCGGCAACTTTAATGGTTTTGTTCGGAAGGGCGGCATATTGCTGGTTGTAAATTTTCGTACTGTTTTCTTTGGTATTGAACAAGCTTGTCAGTACCAATACAGGGCTTTTAATGCGGGCAATATCTTTTCGCAGGTCTGTTAATGACATTTCGATAATCGTGGCACCAAGAGTTCTTCTGTCGCTGGCGTAGCTCCATTCGGCAATCTGTCTGGCTCTGGTGGAGTCCTGAACCTGATATAGCATCGCTTTGGTCATATAATCCACATACCCTTCGTTTGGAATGGCTTTAAAGTTGTTGATAACGGCTTCCAAGTTGTATCTCGGATCGTCTTTTAAAGAATCGGCTGTAATGTCGGGATTGGTTAAGGCGGAAATAAACGGAACACCATCCACGCAGATTAATTTGCCAAATAAATCCGGTTCGCTGCTGGAAAGCCAGAGTCCCATAAAAGCACCAAGACTATGACCGATTACAATAGGCTTGTTCAACTTATTTGTTTTTACATAGGCTATGATTTCATTGTGAACAGTCTGTAGTATCGGGCTGTCTATTGGTTTTGTCCCGGCATAACCGGCAAGGGTTAAAATGTGCAGTTGGTATTTGTTTTTTAAATGATCGGCAGTCTCTTTCCACACATCGCCGCTGCAGGAATACCCCGGGATTAATACTACCGGTTTTCCTTTTCCGATTATTTTTACATCAAATGATTTTTGCTGTGCAAAAGAAGTGAAACCAAGAAATACGATCAGTATTGTAAAGATTACATTTTTCATAAGGTTTGTTTTTTTTATGATTGGTTGTTCTTTTGATACCGATGTATACCATTTGTTACAAAAAAAATATAAAAAAATGAAAAACGCCACATTCGTGGCGTTTTATTATAGCAGTTCCAGGGTTCTTTCCAGAGCCATTCCTCGGGAACCTTTTATCAGTATTACAGCGTTTTGTGGTATTGCAGACCTGAATTTTTCCGAGAAATCCTCAAAACAGGCAAAGAAGTGCAAATGCGGGTTTTGTGTTTGATTGGCATAAAAATCATTGCCGATAAAAAACGTTTCGATCTCGTGATTGTTGCTTAAAAGCTGAACGATATTTTTGTGCTCTTCAAGACTTTCTTTGCCAAGCTCGAACATGTCTCCTAAAATAGCTATTTTGGGAGCGCCGTCCAGTTGTGTAAAGTTTTCAATAGCGGCATTCATACTGCTTGGATTGGCATTGTAAGCATCCAGTATGATATGGTTTGAATTCTTTTCGATCAGCTGGGAGCGGTTGTTGTTTGGAATATAATTCTCAATAGCATTTTTAATATCGGCTGTGGGAACATTGAAATATTTCCCGATACTGATTGCGGCATTGATATTGTTGGCATTGTAAATACCGATGAGGTGCGATTGGATTTCGGTCCCTTCAAAGCCGATTTTAACCATAGGATTGGCAGAAACGGCATCGATTTTCACATTGGCTGCCTTGTCCCGGGAAAAAGTATAGCGGGTTATCGCCTGTGTTTTTTCCTCCTGTATGGTGTCGTCCAGATTTACAAAAGCCGTTTTGTCGTGCTGTTCCAGGTATTGGTATAGCTCGCTTTTTCCTTTTATTACGCCTTCCGTTCCTCCGAAGCCTTCCAGGTGGGCTTTGCCAAAATTAGTGATATAACCAAAATCCGGCTCGGCTATGGAGCACAGTAATTCAATTTCTTTTTGGTGGTTGGCACCCATTTCAACAATTCCGATATCGGTATGCTCGTCGAAAGATAGCAGCGTCAGCGGTACGCCAATATGATTGTTCAGGTTGCCGATCGTGGCTTTGGTAGTATATTTTTGTGAAAGAACAGTATTGATCAGTTCTTTGGTGGTTGTTTTACCGTTGCTCCCGGTTAAAGCAATTATGGGTAAGCCAAGCTGCTTCCGGTGATAGTTGGCCAATGCCTGTAAGGCTTTTAAACTGTCGGTTACCAGGATCATTTTATCGGCATCCGTCAGGTACTTTTTATTGTCGATAACAACAAATAAAGCGCCTTTGTTTAACGCTTCCTGAGCAAAGGAATTGGCATCAAAGTTTTCACCTTTCAGGGCGAAAAATAAAGAGTTGGGTGCTATTTTTCGAGTGTCGGTACAAATGGTTGTACTTTGTAAAAAACACTGGTAAAGTTCTTCTATTTTCATAGCGTGAAAGTAATAAAAAAAATAAAAGCCCTAAAATAGTTTTAGGGCTTTTAAAAAAGTATGTATGAAAATTTTATTATCCTCTGGCTTTTTTCTTACCGGATTTTGGTCCTACTTTCGACATCGCACATCTGAATCCGATGTAGTCAGTAGCCATATCTTGTGGATAGTATCTTCTTGATGCCGGATCCAACCAGTAAGCTCTGTCTCTCCAAGATCCACCTTTGTAAACTCTACTGTCGTCGTTTACTAAAGTTGTTCTTTTGTTAGAGTGGTCATATTTTCTAATAAGATTTCCTAAACTGTCTTTCGTTACAGAGTGCTCTGGCGAATCGTACATTTTATTCTTATTGTTTTTCTTCTCGTCAGCACCGTCTTCTTCATTTCCGAAGTTGTAAAAACGAGTCGATTGTTTATCACCATCTCTGTAGTTTCTGTTGTCGCTCTTAGAGAAGTTTTGTCTTAAATAGGTTTCGTTGTCGTCAATAGCTACCTGAGCAATTTGTCCAGGGAAGTTTCTTGCCATGATTCTACCATTACTTAAAGTATCATAAGTGATGTTTTCTGTAGTAACCATTTCCACTTTTCCATCTTCACCAATTTTGTTTTTCATGTAGATGTTACCTCTGTAGTAGTTGAAATCATTTGCTTCATCATCTACAATCGGTCTGTAAACGTCAGCAACCCATTCGGCAACGTTACCAGCCATATCATACAATCCAAAATCGTTTGGTGGGTATTTTTTTACTTCGTTAGTGATATCAGCACCATCGTCAGACCATCCTGCGATTCCGCCGTAATCTCCTTTTCCTTGTTTAAAGTTGGCTAACTGGTCACCTCTGTACTGTCTTTTTCCAGAACGTGTGTACTGACCACTCCAAGGATATTTTTTCTTACCTTTATAAGTATTGTACTCTCTGATTCCTCCTAAAGATGTAGCAGCATATTCCCATTCTGCTTCTGTTGGAAGTCTGTACTCCGGTAAGATGTTACCGGTAGTTCTTTGAGCATATACGTTTTTAGCGTCTTCTTTACCCGCTAATTTATTTCGTTGACCTTTGTAAACCAATTCTTCGTTACCACCATAAGTAGTAGAAGGAGAAGCTAAGTAAGATTCTGTACTGAAAGTACTTTCTGCTTTTGCCTCTGTGATTTTCGAATCTTTTTTCAAGTATCCATCTCTCTCTAAGATAGCCTCGTTAACACGATCCGTTCTCCATTTGCTAAACTCAACAGCCTGAATCCAGTTTACACCAACTACCGGGTAGTTTGCATAAGCAGGGTGTCTTAGGTAGTTGTTGGTCATAGTCTCGTTATATCCTAAACGATTTCTCCATACCAAAGTATCCGGTAATGCACCAACGTAGATGTTTTTATAATTCTCATCTGTTGGAGGGAAAATAGTTTTTAACCAAAATAAGTATTCAGTGTACATGAAGTTGGTAACCTCAGTCTCATCCATATAGAAAGACTGTACGTGTTGCTGATTTGGAGTGTTGTTCCAATCATGCATTACATCATCTTGTACTTTACCCATTGTGAATGTTCCACCCTCAACGGCAACCATTCCTGGAGGAGTCTCTTGTTTTTTGTACTTCGCATTGTATTGGAAACCACCTTTTTTATCGTTGATTTTCCAACCTGTAGCTGCAGAAGTTCCTTTTGACCCTGATTTTTTACTACAACCAGTAAAACCAATTGATAGCGATAATGCAGCCATCAATTGTAAAGCCATAATTCTGTTGATTTTCATACTTTCAGTTAGGTATAATTTTAGTGCCGCAATATAATAATTAACCATTAAACGACAACAATTTTTTTGTGATTTATTAAAACTAATTATAAATTTTTGTTAAATATAATAGTAAGAACGTTGGATGCTAATATATATTGTATGAAATTAGTTTTTAAAAAAAATATTTTTTCTCTTTGTAATATATGTATAATTAATACGTTTTGAATGTTGATGAAAAAATATATACTCTTTATCTTTTTATTTATTAGCCTGCTTTCCTTTTCGCAGCAGAAAGAACATATTGTTATTACATGGAAACCGGCCGCAGCGATAAGCTATGAAACGGTTAAATATACCGTACCGCAGTTTGCTTCCGAAAACTTTGAATTTAATGCCGATTTGAAGGCTGTCCGCTATAAAAAAGCATTCCCCGTTAACGGATTTGTAGATGTTAAATCGCTGAAAGTATCCAATATTGTTTATGAAACCGTTTCGAGAGCAGATTTAAAAGACCTGTCCGTTACCTCACTCAGTGATAGAATCAATGAAAAGCTGGAGTATTTTATTGCAAATGACGAGCAAAAAGCGATCCTTATTTTTTCACCTATTATTAAGGTAGGCGACGGTTTTAAAAGAGTCGTTTCTTTAGATATTGATTTTTCTTCCGGCAGTGCTGCCAAATTACCGGCGCAGAACTTTAACGTAAGTGCCGTTTCCAATTCTGTTTTGGCTTCCGGAGATTTCTACAGGTTTTATGTGGAACGTTCCGGGGTTTATAAAATTTCCAGAAGATTTTTAGAGCAATTAGGGATGAATGTCAATATCGATCCCCGGAAACTTAAAATTTATGGCAATGGCGGAAGAATGCTGCCCTTGTTAAACAGTACGCCATATCCGGATGATCTGACGGAAAATGCGATTCAGGTTATAGGGGAGAATGATGGTGAATTCGGTGAATACGATTATATTGTGTTTTATGCCGAAGGACCGGAAGGCTGGAACAAAGAAAGTTTGACAAATGTTAATTTATATAGTGACCGCTCCTTTTATTATATAACCACGAAAGGCGGTGACGGAAAACGGATCAATACCAATGTGCAGCCAACGGCGGCAGTAACAACAACAATTAACCAGTTTGATGACTACCGGTTTCATGAGGTGGATAAAATTAACATCGGGCGTTTGGGAAGAAAATGGTTTGGAGAATCGTTTAATTTAGAAAATGAGCAAACGTTTAAATTCCAGATCCCGAATATTGTTACATCGGTTCCGGTAAAAATCACGGTAAATGCGGCGTCTGCTTCCTATGGTGTTTCTTCTTTTCTGGTAAAAGCCAATGAGCAGACCATCGGGACAATCGGATTCAGTTCTTTGGATCCGGATGTGCATGTGGCAGCTTATGAAACCCAGCTGCAGGGCAGTTTTAATGCAACCTCCGGAGAAATAGCCGTGAAAATGACTTACGATAATGGCGGTGTACCGTCCTCAAACGGTTACCTGGATTTTATTGCTTTAGAATCCAAACGGCAGCTGTCGGGATATGGGAAACAATTTTTGTTCTACATAAATGATGCGGCTAATAATATAGGTGTAGGGGAGTATGTTGTGTCAAATGCTTCCGGAATCGGGCAGGTTTGGGATGTTACGGATATCTATAATGTTACAAAATTTGAAAATACCGGTCTGGGTACTTTTTCCTTTAGAGCTAATCTGGGTGAAGTCCGTAAATATATAGCGGTTGATTATAACGATTTGTACACGCCGCTGAGTGATGGTACAAACCGTATTGCCAATCAGGATTTAAAAGGAACGATTTTTAAAAACCAGCAAGGCGAATTTCAGGATATCGATTACCTTATTATAACACCGGGTTCTTTAAACGGACAGGCAGAGCGTCTGGCTAATTTTCACCGGAACTATTCGGGACTGAATGTGAAAGTGGTGAATCTTGAAAATATTTATCCGGAATTCTCTTCCGGTAAACAGGATATAGCAGCGATACGAAACTTTATAAAATATGTATATTGGAATGCTTCGGCAACCAATAAGAGAGTGCGCTATGTAAATATGTTCGGAGATGCGTCGTTCGATTACAAAAACCGTATTCCGAATAATACAAATGTCGTTCCGGTGTTTCACGGACTGAATCCGAATGATTCGAAAGTGAATAACTCGCAGAACTTTTCGGCGTATGCCTCTTTTATGTCGGATGATTTTTATGTGTTGATGGATCCGAATGAAGGAACAATGCTAACGACTTCCGGACTGGATATTGCTGTGGGCAGAATGCTGGTAAACTCTAATCAGCAGGCTGCGGAAATGATTAATAAAGTGCTGGAATATCACGATGAGAAATCCTATGGAAGATGGCGTAACGGTTATGTGCTGATTTCGGATGATGCCGATAATACTACCGATGCTACATTACAATTTGATCTGAATGCATTGGGTGATGAACTGTATCAGAAAAAACCGTTTGTGAACGTTAAAAAAATTCATACCGATTCCTATATTCAGGAAGTGGCGGCAGGTGGAGAACGTTATCCTAAAGCCAGACAGGATATTCTGGATGCTTTTGCCCAGGGTTCTCTGGTTTTTAACTATTTCGGACACGGCGGGGAAGACGGTTTGGCGCAGGAAAGAATTTTTGATAAAGCCGATGCGCAAAATCTGACCAATCGGTACCGTTATCCTTTGTTTGTTACAATTACTTGCGAATTTACACGTTTTGATAATCCGTACCGTCCAACCGGAGGAGAGTATATGTACTGGAATACTGCCGGAGGTGCTATCTCTTTAGTGGCAACAACCCGTGAAATAGGGATTACTACCGGATTGAATATGAATAAATCATTGAGTAAGTTTTTGTATTCTTTCGGATCGGATAATTATGATACGATGGCGGAAGCATTGCGAAGAACAAAAAATGAAAACCTGACGGAAAACAGAAATGTCGTGTTTTTTATTGGAGATCCGGCTGTAAAACTGGCTATTCCAAAACCAAAAATCAGGCTTACAAAAGTAAATGATGTTCCGGTGGCACAATCTACCGATGTTTTACAGGCACTGGCGCATGTAAAATTAACCGGGGAAGTGACAGATGAAAACGATAATTTACTGACAAACTATAATGGTGATTTAGCGGTACAGATCTTTGATAAGAAAATTTCCAGAAGCACCTTAGGGAATAATGGAACCTCAGATAATAACGGACTGATCATTATGAACTTTACAACACTGGGAGAAACGGTTTTCAGAGGGAATGCATCGGTTACTAACGGGGCATTCGAATTTGGATTTGTAATGCCGAAAGATATCCGTATCCCGGTAGGAAACGGAAGGATCAGTTTTTATTCGAAAAAGAAACAGGTGCTGGAAAACCAGACCGGTTATGACACGCTGATAAAGATTGGAGGGATTAATGCCAATGCAGCGGTGGATAACATGCCGCCGAAAGTGCGTTTGTATATGAATGACGAATCTTTTGTGTCGGGCGGAATCACGAATGCTTCCCCGTTCCTTTTAGCGTTTTTGGAAGACGAAAACGGGATTAATACAGCAAGCGGAATCGGGCATGATATTGTCGGGATTCTGGATGGCGACGAGACCAGGCCGTATGTGATGAATGATTATTATGAAACCTTTCCGGATGATTATACTAAAGGAAAGCTGCGATTCCCGTTCCGGAATTTAGCGAAGGGATTGCATACGCTCACGTTTAAGGCATGGGATGTTTATAATAATTTAGTGACGGCCGAAATTCAGTTTATAGTAGTGGGCGATGAAGGATTGGAGCTGGATAAAGTGTTAAATTATCCGAATCCTTTTGTAAGTTATACCGAATTTTGGTTCTCCCATAACAGCCCTTATGAACCTTTGGATGTACAGGTGCAGATCATGACGATTACCGGAAAAATTGTTAAAACAATTAACCAAACCGTACTAACAGAGGGGTTTCTGTCGCGCGACATCAAGTGGGATGGCAGGGACGATTTTGGAGATCGGATCGGAAAAGGAGTTTATGTATATAAGTTAACCGTTAAATCTGCCGTTTCAAATAAAAGGGCAGAAAAGTACGAGAAACTTGTAATCCTTTAATAAAATATTATATTTGTTGAATTAAACCAAATAAAAACGGATGAGAAAAATTGCAATATTATCGTTGTGTTTATTTGCAGGCGCAACGCAATGGATGAATGCGCAGGATAGAGTTATCACAACCGGTGTTCCCTTTTTGATGATCGCTGCAGATGCAAGAGCAGCTGGTATGGGGGATATAGGTGTTTCCAGTTCTACCGATGCATATTCACAACAATATAACCCGGCTAAATATGCTTTCGCATTAACAAAACAAGGGTTTTCAGTGAGCTACACCCCCTATCTTACTTCCATTGCTAATGATATTTCGTTAGGGCAGATAACCTACTTTAATAGAATTAATGAGCGTAGTGCTTTTGCAGGAAGCTTACGTTATTTTGGTTTAGGAGACATACAATTAACAGATGCCTTAGGGAATCAGTTAAACACCGTAAGTCCGAATGAATTTGCTTTGGACGGGTCCTACTCGTTAAAACTGAGTGATCAGTTTGCCATGGCGGTTGCCGGACGTTATATCCGTTCCAATCTGAAAATTAATGACGGAACGAATGACGCTTCTGCAGCAAACACTTTTGCGGTTGATATCGCTGGATTCTACCAGTCGGAAGAAATCGCTTATTCTGATTTCGACGGACGTTGGAGAGCTGGTTTTAACTTCCAGAACATGGGACCGAAAATCAGTTATGATAACGATGATTTAAGCAGTAACTTTTTACCGGCTAACTTAAAGTTAGGAGCGGGATTCGATTTTATTCTGGATGAATACAATAAAGTTTCCGTAATGGGAGAAGTGAATAAGTTATTGGTGCCAACGCCACCGGAAGTAACAGATGTTAACGGTGACGGAGTAATTGATAATAACGACAGAAATATTGCTATTTCCGATTACAGAAAAACAGGATGGGTTTCCGGAATGTTTAAATCTTTTGGTGATGCACCGGGCGGTGTTAGCGAAGAGTTAAAAGAATTTACCTGGGCTTTGGGAGCAGAGTATCTGTATCAGGATGCCTTTGCACTACGTGCCGGTTACTTTAATGAAAGTGAATTAAAAGGAGCCCGTAAATATTTTACTATGGGAGCCGGATTTAAATACAGTGTTGTAAAAGTAGACGTTTCTTATTTGTTCTCTACGTCTAAAGTTAGAAACCCACTTGAAAACACCTTGCGTTTCTCCTTAACATTCAATTTTGGAGATTCTTATGATGAATATTAGCAGATAGATAAAATAACAAACAAAGTGTCCAAATTCCGTACGGAATTTGGATTTTTTGTCTAAAAGAAGTTTAGAATGAAAAAGATAGATTTTACTACTTCATTTTTGGTTTATGATTCAGAAAATGAATTGCCGGAAGATGTTAAACCTTTAATGGAGCAGGCAGTAGCGATTCGGAAAAAAGCGTATGCGCCATACTCAAAATTTAAAGTAGGAGCTGCCATCCTATTGGATAACGGGAAAGTAGTGGTTGGTTCCAATCAGGAAAATGCAGCCTATCCGTCAGGATTATGTGCCGAAAGAGTAGCAATATTCCAGGCCGGAGCAATTTATCCGGACGCACAGATTTTAAAAATAGCCATTTCGGCCACTTCCGAAGAAAAACCGGTCGAATCGCCGATTCCGCCATGTGGCGCCTGCCGCCAGTCGATAGCGGAATATGAATTCAAACAGGAAAACCCGATTGAATTGTATTTTATGGGAGAAGTAGGGGAAGTGTACCACTCGGATTCCCTGAAAAATATATTGCCTTTCCACTTTGATAAAAAGTTTTTATAGGAATTAAAGTGTTAGCCGTGTAACTATTTTATACCGGATTGTGATGTGATAAAGGGAGAAACTTCTTTATCGTTAATGAAGAGTGTCTTTGTGAAGCCGTTTTTTAAAAGTTGATAAAAAATTAACGAAAATACATCCGTGTAAATTTTCACGTGTTCGGGCGATGTCTTATTTTTGCACTTCGCAAAATTGTGTAATGTGCCATGTTCTGCTTCAACAGATAAGGGACAACAGCAAAAGTAAAAGCAATATGAAAGAAATTACAAAAGAAGTTTACCTTAA